>CAYXKO010000001.1:0-31200 GCA_964465435.1 uncultured Saprospiraceae bacterium
GGTTTTCTTTTTGGATCCCTGGATGGTGGTGCGACGGTACACGCCGAGCCTCATTATTCTGAGCCGGGAATCCTTGATCTCTTCCAGAATGTCTGGTGTTTGATCCTCTGACTGATCGTCCACGACAATCAGCTCAAAAAGACCGGATGGGTAGTTTTGATTCAGGATCGAAGTTACACATTCCAAAATATGCTCTTCTTCGTTTCTGGCAGCAACCACCACACTCACCCGGGTGCTTGGTTTTTTTTCTGAATCTGTGGGGTTAAAATAGGGAATCAGGCGCCATTGCCTAAAAATAATGCCCAAAAGAACTAGGTATGCAAGGCTTAAGGTTCCGGTAAAAATGAAATAGTTGAGCAGCAAAACTGATGGTTATTCAAAAAGATCATCGTATGTGGAAAGGAGCTTTTCGCTCTCCTTTCTTCGGATCTCTGCCTGGGGCGGCGTTTCCTTTTTTTCGACGACCTCCTCATACTCGCTATAGCTTTCATTGGCAGGGATGCTGCCCAGATCATCCTTGAAAGTGCCGAATTTTCTGAAAGCCCAGGCCTTGAATATCAAACCAATAGCCACCATGGGCAGGGCAATGATCTGCAGTCCTACCGTAAGGATGCCCCCGATAAAACTATATTGGAATGACCTTTGGATCACCTTGATGTGGTGGATGATCACCTTGTGGTACAAGACCACAGCGATCAGAAGAAACACAGGACTGAGAAAGTACAACAGGCGGTACACGTGGTAGAACAGGTAGAATAACAACCCTACCACCAGGAGGAGAGAGATCAACCCCAGGAGTCTCTGGAAAATATTCCTTCCGGAGCTCATTACGAAAATTCTGTTTTGGATCATGTTCAGAGGAGCAAATTTAGAAATAGAATATATATTAAACAAATAAATAATGTGTTAATATCCCTTTTGCCCGGAGAAAGACCGATCAATCAAACCTGGACGTATACGAGAAGGATAAAAACAAGCATTACTTATGCCTGAACATAGTGAAAATGGGATTCGTACAATTCTTTGAAATAACCATCCGGGATGGATAAAAGTTCCTGTTGGGTACCGCTTTCTTTGATTTCACCCTTTTCGAGGTAAATAATCTGGTCTGCGTTGCGGATGGTGGACAGCCGGTGTGCGATGAGGATGGAACTTCGTCCCGCAATTAGTTTGGGAATGGCTTCCTGAATCAGCTTTTCGGTCTGGGTGTCGATGGAGGAGGTGGCTTCGTCCAGGACCAAAATATCGGGTTCATACACGAGAGCCCTGACAAAAGAGATCAGCTGGCGCTGGCCCATGGACAGATTTGCCCCCCTTTCGGCCACCCTGAAGTGGTAGCCACCCGGCAGTTTTTGAATAAATTCGTCAGCGCCAATGGATCGGGCAGCCTTTTGCAAGGTATCCAGACTGATTTCCGGATTGTTGAGGCTGATGTTTTCTGCGATGGTACCCTGGAAGAGGAAAACGTCCTGCAGTACGAAACCGATCCTGCTGCGCAGGACCGGGAGTGGAAACACCCTCAGATCTTTTCCATCCAGCAGGATTCGGCCGCCTGAGATTTCATACAGACGGTTGAGTATGCTGATGATGCTGGTTTTACCGGATCCCGTTGGTCCCACGATGGCCAGGGACTGGCCAGGTTCGACCCTGAAGCTGATTCCTTTCAATACGGGAGTCAATCCGTCATAGGAAAACTCGACTTTTTGAAACTCTATTTCGCCTGAAAGGCGTTCCTTCCCCGTGTATTCCCCAACAGCTTCGTTTTCTTCGAGGTCCAAAATGTGAAAGACCCTGCCGGCTGCGATAAGACCCATTTGAAGGGTATTGAACTTGTCTGCAAGCATGCGCACGGGTTGAAACAAACGGGACAAAAACATGGGAAAGGCAACCAACTGCCCAACGGTCACATTTCCCTCCAGAGCCCCCTGCGCACCCCACCAGATCATAAATCCCAGAGAGGCGGCAGAAATGATCTCGACCACCGGAAAAAAGACGGCATAGGCAAAAATTCCGTCCAGATTGGCCTGGGTATATTCCCGGTTGATTTCCCGAAATTTTTGTGCTACCTTTTTCTCCGCGGCGAAGATCTGAACGATTCTCATGCCGCTGATGTGTTCCTGCAGGAAAGAATTCATCCTGGCCACCTCATTTCTTACTCTCTGATAGGAAGCCTTGACTGACTCTTTGAATATATAGCTGGCGATGAGCAATAGCGGAAAACTGACCAGGGATATCAGGGTCAGCTTGACACTGGTATAAAACATGAGTCCCAGCACCATCACCAGACTCAGAATGTCCGCCACAATGGTGATGAGGCCTTCAGAAAATACGACCTGCACAGATTCCAGATCGTTGATGGTCCTGGTCGTGTTAGTTCCTACGGCAGTCTTGTCAAAATAGGCCAACCTGAAAGAGAGAATTTTACTGAACACCCTGATGCGGATGTCGCGCACCACGTATTGTCCGAGGCGGTTGGTCAATATGGCAAAATAGTAACGAAGCAGGGTGGTAGCCACAAGCACTCCCAGGAAGATCAGGGCCATTCTCTGAAGGCCTGGCAGGTCTGACTTCATGATGTGTTCGTCCACCATCAGGTGGGTCAGGTAAGGCGTGATCGATCCAAGAGGGGCAAGTGCCAGGGCTAATACGGTGCTGAAGCTCAAGATGCCCAGATAGGGCCCGGTGAAAGCAAAAAGCCTTTTCAGGATACTGAGGCCAGATGCGGGAGTTGCTGAAGAAACGCTCATCTCTTGCAAAGGTAGGCCTAATTTACAATCAGGAGTCCTTAACCTGGCTTATGAAATTGGGAATAACTCCGGTTTTTTAGGAATAAAAGCTTTTTACATTCAGTACCAAGAGCGCAAAATTCTACGGGTGATTTGGCTCTGATCCTGAAAAGGAACCGCTCTGATTAATTTCGTCTACATTCTCCCCTCGTCGGCATAGCTGTAATAACCGCGATCCGAAATGATCAGGTGGTCCAGGACCCTGATGTCTAAAGAATCTCCGGCCATTCTTGCCTTACGGGTAATCTCATCATCTGCCTGGCTGGGCTGGAGATTGCCGGAGGGGTGGTTGTGAGACAAAATGATGCCCGTGGCACCCAGCTCCAAGGCCCTGCGGAAGATAACGCGCACGTCCACTACGGTGCCGGTGAGTCCTCCGCTGCTGATGCGCTCGGTGCAAAGTTCCCCATTTGCCCGGTTGAGGAAGAGGACCCAGCACTGTTCTTCCCTTAGGTCTTCCAAACGAAATCTCAGGATCTCGTAAGCATCCTTGCTGGTCTTGAGGAAACGGCGCTCAGGTGACTCACTTTGGGGCCTTCTTCTGGCAAGCTCCAGTGCAGCTTCGATGGTGATTGCCTTTGCCAGGCCCACGCCCCGGAATTGTCTGAGCCGGGTAAGGCCAAGTTTGGACAGTTCCAGAAGGTTGTTCTGGCAGCTGTCGAGTATTCTCCGGGCAAGGTCTACCGCAGTTTCATGGCGGTTGCCCGATCCAATAAGGATGGCAAGCAATTCTGCGTTGCTCAGTGCTTCCTTGCCTTTTGAGGCAAGTTTTTCGCGCGGGCGATCGTCCTCAGCCCATTCCTTGATAGGTTTGGTGGGTGTAATCAGTGTCATAGATCCGGGTGTTAAATTTCATCGTATGTGTAATTGGCTTGTAAAGGTTTCCTGGCCCGATACAAGCTGAAGCAGGTATTGACCGGTTGGCATGGAGGGTAGTTTTATGGTAATTTCCCCGGTTCCGGCGGGTTCCAGAATCCTGGTATGAAACTCCCTGCCCTGAAGGTCCACGATTTTCAGGATACTTCCCTGCCTTATTGCCTTATTAAGTCGGAGATTCAATTCGTCTTTTGCGGGATTGGGATAAATGATCAGGTCTTGTACGAATGGAGTGGGAATATATCCGGAGGGTCCTTCCACCCTGAGTTTATAAAGTTCAACACCCAATTCCGGTGTGTAACGAGAAAATATCAGGTGATTGGGTATGGTGTTCATGACAGTAGGTCTGAATCTGCCACCGAAATCAGAAAATTTGCGGGCGGTCAGGCTGTCTTTGTGAAATGTGAAGATCTCCTTGATCTGCGAACTGTTTTCGGTCAGAAAGTAAATGTAGTCTCCCAGAATTTGGATATTCGTTTCTGAAAGCACGGTGGTTTGCCAACCGGAGACCTTTTTGGTCCCTGCTGGGGTGCCATCCGTGACACCAAGGAAATTTTGAAGGTTGGTTTCCTTGATGTAATAATAAAATTTGCCATCCGAGGTCTTTGTATCCGTGTTTGCAATGAGGGCTGTGGTCAGCTGCTCCAGTTTGGAGTTTTTCGGATCGAAGGCATATAAATGACTTCCGCTCTGGATCAGATATTGATTTCCGAGCCTATACAGCTGTAGTCTGTTGAATGTGCTAAACTCAGGCAAGGACAGGTTTTTGACCAGTTCGTATTTTTCATTAAGCAAAAGGGTGCTCATCCCTCCCTTTGTATTGGCGCCGGTTACGATCATCAGGGAATCCAGGCCGAAGGCTCCGGTTACGGTTGAAAATTCGTCCACATTATTCAGCAGCAGATGATCCAGCAAAGAACGAGTGCCCGAGATTGTGCCGTCGGTTGCCAGAGGTTCCATCTTGGAATTATTGCTGAAATCGTAGATCAGGGTTTTTCCCTGAAATTCGGAAACCATGTACGTATTGGGGGAACTGGTGATGAGGTCTCTGATTTTAAAGGTTCCCGCCTGACTGCCATCACTGACCCAAAGCTGATCTGGGGAGCTCAGCATGGCCTGGCTTTTGATGAACATTAAAATGCGGTTAGAATCAAGCCTGGCCATCTGGGTGGGGATAATGGATTCCAGCCCGATGATGTTTCGGGTACCTGCCTGGGTGCCGTCCGTTACGTACAAGGCCTTGACAAAAGTGAATCCCTGAAAAAAAAGCTTTTTGCCGGTATGGGTCAGGAAATCAAAATCCGTAACCAGCGAAAGCCCGGGAAATGGATTGGTACCTGCATTGCTCCCATCAGAGACCCACAGGGTACCGGCGGTATTGGGTTTATCCACACCATGAAAATAAAGTCTGTCCCGAAAGCTTATGTTTTTGGAAGAAAGGATGCCGATCTCACTGCCGGCATTGATGTCCTTGACGATTTCCTGAGTCTGCCCGGTGGTCCAGCTTAACCACGCCAGAGCCAATACAATTTGCTTTTTCATAAAGCAAATCTAAAACAATGGATCAATTTGCCAAAGCCTGGCGCAAATCTTCTATCAGGTCAGAAACGTCTTCAATTCCCACGCTCAGGCGCATCAGAGAATCTGTCAGGCCGCTTTTTTCGCGTTCTGATTTAGGCAGGGATGCGTGGGTCATCGAAGCCGGGTGGCCGATCAGGGATTCCACCCCGCCCAGGGATTCAGCACATGCAAACAGTTTTGTCCTGGAGAGAACTATGCGGGCTTCCTCCTCGCTTCCGCCTTTGAGATCAAAGGATACCATGCCGCCAAAATCGCGCATCTGTTTTTTGGCAATTTCGTGACCGGGATGTTCTTTAAATCCCGGATATAAAACCCTGGAAACTCTTGGATGGGACTTTAAAAAGGAAGCGATCTCGCGGGCATTTTCACAAGCCCTCTGAACCCTGACGTGGAGGGTTTTGATCCCCCTCAGTACCAAAAAGCAATCCATGGGTCCCGGAACGGCTCCGGTGGCATTCTGGATAAAATAAAGCTGCTGGGCAAGTTCCTTGTTTTGGGTCACCACGGCTCCATGCACGACATCGGAATGTCCGCCCAGGTATTTGGTGGCTGAATGCAAAACCAGGTCCGCTCCCAGGTCGAGTGGATTTTGCAGATAGGGCGAAGCGAAGGTATTGTCTACACAGACGAGGATGCCTTTTTTGCGGGCGATTTTGCAAATCGCCTCAATATCAACGATATTCAGCAAAGGATTGGTTGGCGTCTCGACCCAGATAATCCGTGTGTTGGGTTCGATGGACGATTCAACAAAAGCGGGATCCTGCATGGGTATCAGCTTGTTGCTGATCCCAAATTGTTTGAACACCCGATCCAGCAGGCGGAAGGAACCACCATACATATCGTTGCTGGCCAGGACCCCATCCCCTGATTTCAGTAATTTGACAATTGCGTCCATGGCAGCAAGTCCGCTTCCAAAACATATGGCATCCGTGCCATTTTCAAGAGCAGCCAGGCTGGCCTGCAGGGCAGTGCGCGTGGGATTCTGGGTACGGGCATACTCGTAACCCTTGTGGTGGCCCGGACCATCCTGCACATAGGTGGAGGTCTGAAAAATGGGCGTCATGATGGCCCCTGTAGACGGATCCGGATCCACACCTGCGTGGATCAATTTGGTATTGAATTTCATTTGCAGACTAAATTATCTTGAAAGTACTTTTTTAACGGCCAGCAGCACGTCTTTGACCCCCAGACCATATTTTTCCAGGAGGTCGGTAGGTTTTCCGCTTTCTCCGAAGCGGTCGTTTACGGCCACGTATTCCATGGGCTTGGGAAGCTGTTGGGCCAGGAGTTGTGCAATGCTGTCACCCAGGCCACCATGTCTCTGGTGTTCTTCGCAGCTGACCACCCGGCCGGTACGGGATACCGACTCCAAAATGGCCTCGCTGTCCAACGGCTTGATCGTATGAATATTAATCAGCTCGCAATCAATTCCTTCGGATTCCAGTTGCCTGACCGCCTCCAGGGCTTGCCATAGCATATGTCCTGTGGCAAAAATGCTTACATCCCTTCCTTTTTTGAGGCATATGGCCTTGCCGATCTCAAAGGGCAGATTTTCCATAAAAACGGGCCAGTCGGGACGTCCGAACCTGAGGTAAACGGGTCCCTTCCAGTCAGCAATGGCAGCAGCGGCGGCCTTGGTTTGTGCATAATCGGCCGGATTGATCACGGTCATACCCGGCAACATTTTCATAAGTCCAATGTCTTCCAGGATCTGATGGGTCGCACCGTCCTCGCCCAGGGTCAGGCCGGCGTGGGAGGCACAGATCTTGACGTTTTTTTCTGAATAGGCGACGGATTGTCTTATCTGGTCAAAAACCCTGCCCGTTGAAAAATTGGCAAAGGTCCCGGTAAATGGGATCAGACCTGTGGTGGCCATTCCTGCTGCGATCCCGATCATGTTGGCTTCTGCCACGCCCACCTGGGTGAAGCGTTCGGGAAACTCATTTTCAAAAAGATCCATCTTGAGGCTTCCCGCAAGGTCGGCGCAAAGAGCTACGACCTTAGGGTTTTTTCGGGCGGCCTCGAGCAATCCGTCTCCGAAGCCATTTCGGGTGGCTTTCTTGCCCGTACTTTGATATTTATCCCAGTGACTCATGTTCTAAAAATCTCCTAAGGTTTCTTCCAATTGTGACAATGCAAGTGCGGCCTGCTCATCGTTGGGTGCGACTCCGTGCCATTTGTGGGTACCCATCATAAAGTCAACTCCGAATCCCATTTCAGTTTTCATCAAGATAACAATGGGCTTTCCGTTGCCGGTCCTGCTGATGGCGGTCTCAAGTACCTTGAGCACTTCCTCCATGCTGTTTCCATTCATATGCAAAACATCCCATCCGAAGGCCCGCCATTTGGCATCCAGATCTCCCAGGGACATGACCTTGTCATTGCTGCCGTCAATTTGCTGGCCGTTCCAGTCTACAGTGGCAATGAGTTTATCCAGTTTGTAATGTGCTGCTGCCATGATGGCTTCCCAGTTTTGGCCCTCCTGCAATTCCCCATCTCCCGTGAGCACGTAAACCAGGCAGTCATCTTTCTGGGCTCTTTTTCCCAGGGCTGCACCTACGGCCACGCTGAGTCCTTGACCCAGGGAACCGCTTGCGATCCGCACTCCGGGTAATCCTTCGTGAGTGGCCGGATGCCCCTGCAACCGCGAGTTCAATTGCCGGAAAGTGTTTAGCTCTGATACCGGAAAATGGCCGCTCCGGGCAAGAACGCTGTAAAACAAGGGGGAAATATGCCCGTTGGACAAAAAGAACAGGTCCTCATCCGTGCCTTCCATGCTGAATGGAAGCTTATACCTCATAAACTGAAAATACAGGGCGGTTAGGAAATCGGCACATCCCAGGGACCCGCCCGGATGACCGCTTTTGGCCATCCAGGTCTGCCGGATGACATCTCTCCTGACCTGAGCGGCAATTTTTTTGAGTTCGGCTATCGTCTTCATAAGATCAGGCCCAAAGGTAGGGATTAAAAAGGCATGGGCTGCAAACATATATGAATTTGTTTTCACGCATGCCTTCTGAAACTGACCCTTGCCCTCCTGATTCGGAAAATCAAATTAATTTCACGCTAAATACAGATTCATGTCGGCAAGCAGAATATTGATTTTATTGATCCTGTTAAACTATCTATCAACTCTGGCAGTGGCCCAGATCACTTTTCCGTACAATGGGGTGCGGCATCCGGATCAAAGCTGCTTCATTCTGACCAACGCCAGGGTGATAGCCGAATCCAGCCTGCAGCCTGTCGAATCAGACATCCTGGTTCGGGATGGACGAATCCTCGAGGTTGGGAAAAACATCAAAAGGCCTGCTGATGCCCTGGTGGTGGATTTGCAGGGTTCGATCATTTATCCCGGCTTCATTGACCTGTTTTCCACCTATGGCATGCCGGCTCTGCCGGACAGACGTGCTCAGGGCCGCGGACAAGCTGAGCGAACCCGGGATGGTGCCTTTGGATGGAATGAAGCCCTCCGGACCGAGCAAAACGCCGCCGAACTGTTTAAAGTAAAACCGGATGCGGCCAAAGCCCTCAGGGAGAATGGTTTCACCCTGGTAAATACCCATATGCCAGATGGCATCAGCAGGGGAAGTTCCATCCTTGTCTTTGCCGGAGAGGGCAGCGAAAATGAATTGATGCTGCGCGAAAAGATGGCACATCATCTGAGTTTCCAAAAGGGGAGCTCCGTCCAGGAGTATCCCGGGAGCCTGATGGGGGTCATAGCACTACTCAGGCAGACCTATTTGGATGGAAAATATTACGAATCCGTCATTCGCCCCCGGGAAAAAAATCTTTCACTAGAATATTGGAACCAGCTGCAGAAATTGCCTCAGATCTTTTCAGTGGAGGATCGTCTGGACATATTTCGGGCAGACAAGATCGCTCGGGAATTTGGCCAGAGTTATCTGATACGGGGTACAGGACACGAATACCAGAATCCCGAAATGCTGAAAAAGATCCAGGCGAAAATGATCGTTCCCCTCAAATTTCCTACGCTTTACGAGGTGGAGGATCCCTATGATGCCGCACAGATCGATCTGACTGATCTGAAACATTGGGAAATGGCACCCACGAATACGGCCATGCTTGAGAAAAACGGCATTTCCTTCTGCCTCACTGCCGATGGTCTCAAAGACGGAAAAGATTTCTGGTCAAATTTGAGAAAGGCGGTTTCTGCCGGTCTCAGCAAGACAAAAGCCCTCGAGGCCCTGACGACACTGCCCGCCTCCTGGATGGGGATCGGTCATGAAGCCGGCAGCATCGCACCCGGCAAATGGGCCAATTTTGTCATTGCAAACGGAGACTTGTTTTCAGATACAGCCCGGATCCTGGAAACCTGGGTCAAAGGCCGACCCTACGTAGTTTACGGATACGATCCCAAAAATTTCACCGGCAGGTATCAGCTCAGACTGGGCACCGACAGTTTGATGGTCGATATCCGCAAGAAGGAAAATAAATACGACGCAAAAATCATAACGGAGGACAGTACTCCTGTTTCTCTTCAGATCAAGATT
Source organism: uncultured Saprospiraceae bacterium (assembly GCA_964465435.1). Lineage (GTDB taxonomy): Bacteria > Bacteroidota > Bacteroidia > Chitinophagales > Saprospiraceae > Vicinibacter. Next base: position 9,755 of record CAYXKO010000001.1, read on the forward strand.
GAAAACGATTACCTGAGTGGCAAATACAGAGAAAAGGATCAGCGCGTGGCCTTGCTGTCAGCCGGCTTATTTGGTAAGATCTGGAAAGGCAAGGCCCTGATGGCCGATGGCAGTGAGCTGCCATTTGTCTTGACTCCTTCCGCTCCGGGAGGATCATCGGGCGAGGAAAAAAAGGTCAGGGAAGAAGTACAGACGAAGGACTCTTTTCATGTGATCTATCCCTTTACTGCTTATGGACGAACCGAAAAGCCCGCTCAAAAAAGTTTAATATTTAGAAACGCTACCGTTTGGACCTGCGAAAAAGATGGAATCCTGGAAAAAACGGACGTATGGGTCCTGAATGGAAAAATTGAAAAGATCGGAAAGGGTCTGAAAGTCCCGGATGCGCAAACCATTGTCGTGGATGCCACCGGCAAGCATCTTACCCCTGGCCTGATCGATGAACACAGCCACATTGCGATTTCGCGAGGAGTCAACGAATGCACGGAAGCTTCCACCGCCGAAGTTCGTATTGGCGACGTCATCAATTCTGAAGACATAAACATCTACCGCCAGCTTGCAGGAGGCCTTACCACGGCGCAACTGCTGCACGGTTCCTGCAATCCGATCGGCGGACAATCGGCCATCATCAAACTGCGCTGGGGATCCTCTCCCGATGAAATGAAGTTTGAAGGGGCTGACGGATTTATCAAATTTGCGCTTGGAGAAAACGTGAAGCGTTCCGGAGGGCAATCCAACCAAAGATTTCCGGATACACGCATGGGCGTAGAACAAGTCTATATGGACTATTTTACGCGAGCCAGAAGGTATCTGGACGAAATTAAGGTGAAAGGCCAGGCCAGTGTACGCCGGGACCTCGACCTGGAAGCAGTAGCTGAGATTTTGGAAAAGAAAAGGTTTATCACCTGCCATTCCTACGTACAATCTGAAATCAATATGCTGATGAAGCTTGCTGAAAAGTTTGGTTTCAGGGTCAATACCTTTACCCATATCCTGGAAGGTTACAAAGTGGCGGACAAGATGAAGGCCCATGGGGCTGGCGGCTCTTCTTTCTCAGACTGGTGGGCATACAAGTTTGAGGTGTACGAAGCCATTCCTTACAATGGAGCCATTTTGCACCGTCAGGGAGTAACGACCGCTTTCAACAGCGATGATGCCGAAATGGCCCGCAGACTAAACCAGGAAGCCGCCAAGGCCGTCAAGTACGGAGGCCTGAGCGAAGAAGAAGCACTGAAATTTGTAACCCTCAATCCTGCAAAACTATTGCACATCGATCACAGGGTGGGCAGCATCAGGACCGGTAAGGATGCCGATCTGGTTTTGTGGGACCAGCATCCCCTCGCCGTCTTCAGCAAGCCGGACATGACCCTAGTGGACGGGATCAAATATTTTGACGCAGCCGAACAGGAATCGCTGAAAAAAATGATTGATGCTGAACGGGCAAGAATCATACAGAAAATGATAAAGCTCAAGGAAAGCGGTGTAAAATCAAGTCCTTTCAAATCGCAGCGAAGAAGGCTTTACCATTGTGATACCGTAGAGGAGGAGGAGGATCACGGACAACACGGTCACCATTAATTTCTATCATCCATGCCTTTACTCTGGACTAACAATCATCAAAAAATGAAAAACAACAATATTTCGATTGGATTAATATTTTTATTAACCCTTGTCATATTATTCATTCCTGGAATTTCCAGTTCACAGGTCCCTTCTTTTCCCCAAAAGAACAAGTCAGCCATTGTACATGCCCGCATTCATGTGGGAAATGGAGACATCATCGAAGATGGAACCGTGGTTTTCGACAAGGGCAAGATCGTTTATGTGGGAACGGATGCACAAGCTCATCCCGATGCAAAAGAACGGCTGGATGCCAGGGGAGCGGATCTATACCCCGGCTTCATTGCTTTAGGCACCGGTGTGGGACTGGAGGAAATATCTCAGGTCAAGGCCACCCTTGACATCCGTGAGCTGGGACGCTTTAATCCAAACCTAAGGACGCTTATTGCCTACAATACTGATTCCAGGGTGATCCCTACACTTCGTTCCAACGGATTGCTTACTGCCCAGGTGGCACCTGAGGGCGGGGTAATCTCCGGACAGTCTTCAGTCTTTAAAATGGATGGCTGGAATTGGGAGGACGCAGTTGTCAACGGCGATGATGCAATTTGGCTTAACTGGCCGCAAACGCAAAACCAGGCAGGATGGTGGGCTGAGCCGGAGCGATCCAGTCCCAACGATCAGTATCGGTCAGAGTTGGAAGCCATTTCAGATTATTTTAAAAGATCAAGGGCCTATCACGAGGGTCGCGATGCTGAAAAACTTGAAACTCACCTTGGTTACGAGGCCATGAAGGGACTTTGGACCGGACAAAAGAAATTATTCGTCAGGGTTGGAGAGGCCAGGGCCATGATGCAATGCGTCCAGGTATTCGAAGCCCTTGGCTTGAAACCAGTGCTGTTTGGGGCTGCTGATGCCTGGAAGATAGCCGATTTTCTCAGGGAAAAATCAATTGCGGTAGTTCTTCAGAAAACGCACAGTCTGCCTTCGCGAACCGATGAAGATGTCTGGCAGCCCTACAAGACTCCGTCCGTTCTTAAGAAGGCGGGTGTACTGTTTGCCATCAGCCAATCCGGTTTCTGGGAACAGCGGAATCTTGCATTTCAGGCCGGACACGCGGTCGGATACGGACTCAGTAAGGAGGAGGCCTTGCAGGCCATCGCAATCAATCCTGCCCGCATTCTGGGTCTTGAGTCGAGCTTGGGCTCTATTGAAACGGGAAAGGATGCCACCTTTTTTATCAGCACCGGAGATGCATTGGACATGAGAACCCAAAACATTACCAGGGCTTACATTAAGGGTGCTGAATCAGACCTCAATGACATGCACAAGCAGCTGTACAGAAAGTACCAAATGAAATATGGTCACACAAACTAGAGAACGCTAGTTAGGGATCACCGGATCAGACTGACGACGCCTTTTCGGACAATGTTCTTGAGGACTCTGTCGCTATCCTCCAGGTACAGGTCGTATTTAAGCTGGTAGATATAAGTTTCCATGGGGGCCGGCTGACCTTCATAATCTCCATTCCATCCGGACAAATTCACATCGTTGGACTCATACACTTTTGCGCCCCATCGGTTGTAGATCCGAAATTCAATTTTATCCACCCTTGCCTTGCATTCTGCCGGGATCACCGGTCGGAAGACCCGGTTTCGGTTGTCCTGATCCAGCGGAGTGAATACATTGGGTATTTCCACGCAATCTTCGCAGGGAAGATCCACGATCGTCAGGCTGTAATCTTTGAGCAGACAGCCGGCTGCATCTGTCAACCGGATCGGGTATACCCCTGCCTGGGTATAATTCACTCCGTCTATTTGCTTGGCCTCTCCGCACCACAAGGTGTCAAAGCGGGCGTTTTTATCTGTCCGGATCAAAGACAGTCTGAGTGTGATGTATTCGGTGCAGGCCTCATTATAGATAGTCTGATAATATTCACCGGGAAAAGCGTAAATGCTGTCTCCGAATTTAAAAGTTGTGCCTTCGCAGAAACTGGTATCCACCGTCCTGTTATTGAATGCAAATACTTTTAAAGTTGCTGTGACCGAATCGCATCCGTTCATATTCACCAAGGAAGGGAAATAGGTCCCCCCCTTGTCATAGGACAGGTTGAAAAATCGCCTTGACTGCCCGCAGGCAATGGTATCATACACAATACCAAGGTCCGTGTAGGGGTTTGAACTCAGGGTGAGCACAATCAAGGAATCACAGCCACTGCCATTGGACTTGACTGTATCAGCATAGACACCGGGCACCCTTAATTCACGTCCTCTGAAATTATAAGTCTGGCCCAGGCAGATTTCTGCGGCGATGTTGGTACTCAGGTAAGGCAGGATCACGATCGGGTGATCATAGGACCGACTTACACAGCCTACCGTCATAATGCGGGTGACCGTGTAGGTGCCGGGCGCATCAAAGGTGAACGATTTGTTTCCTGCCCCCTCATAGGTTTTTCCATTGACAATCCACATGTGACTGGCCGAGGGATCTCCCGTGGACCGGTCCGTAAACAGGACCGGAACGTTGGGGCAGGACTGCCGTGGACCTGAGATCTGCGGGTTCAACTCCACAGTCGTCTCACAGAGTGTGTTGAAGTAAAGTGCGCTGTCCCGGTAAAGGGAATAATTGCTGATTTGCTGGCCGGAACGAGTTTGAAATTGAAAATCTCTGACTGTCCATGTGGAAGCCTGCAGCTTGAGTTCATTGGTCACATCGATGTCAAAGCATCCTGAAAGAAAGTCCTCATCCGTTTTGATGAGAAGCCCCTGAAAGTTGACATTGGAGGCATAAGCGGTACTGAACCCGGACAAGATCACGCCTCCTAGAGGGCAGGTCCGGACGCGCGTATATTGAGAACCCTTCATATTGTAGATGAATGCCTTTTTTATGCTTCCATCCTCCTGGATCACGTAGAGGGCATTTTTATTGGGAGCATTGGGCCCGGAGGCAGCATGCGTCGTAAAAGCGAACGTGCTCACACCGATCGCGTAAGAGCCATCCGGAAGCAAGGATAGGCCTTCGCCAATAGATCCTGCGTCACTTCCCACCACTACTTCATAAATGTTCATAAATTCTGTTTTGAGTTGGGAATCGGTGCGGATCAGGTATACGTCGTATTCAGAACTCTGGTGATTGGCTTCGAGGATCGTGGTAGAACCCGTGATCAGGTAGCGGTCTGACCGATCCACCAGGAGGTCGTAGCAATAGGTTCTCTGATTGTCAAATCCGAAGGTTTTGAATCCAAGTACGCTTCCGGAAGGATCCGTTTTTAAAATAAAGGCCTTGAAAGTGCCTTCATCTATGCACCTTCCTGCGACAATGATATTGTCCTTTGAATCGGTCTTGACAGAGAATGCCTCATCGTAGGTGGTCCCTGGATTTCCCAGGGTCTTGGTCCACTGAATATTCCCATTCCCATCAATTTTGACCAGGTATACGTCCGCAGCCTGGGGGTCCGTTCCATATTGTCCCGTGCTTCCTGCAATGATAAACCCTCCATCCGCTGTTTTTGCAATGTCCCTTCCGAATTCGGTGTTGTTTCCGATCCTTTTCATCCAAAGCACCCGGCCTGATGCCGTGATTCTTCCTGCCAGTATGGATCCCCGGAAAAACCCTGTTCCCAGATTGAAGGAAAAGACAATATCTCCCGAGTCCGCTTCCACAGATCCAAAGTTGGTGTTGGTGGGAGATCCCGAAACTCCGAGCATCTTTGACCAAAGCGGGGTTCCGAGACAGTCGTATTTGGTGATTATCCCTTCCGATGTATTGAAGGTATCCGTAAGGAATCCAAGGGTCACATATCCTCCGTCTGACAAGGGCTCCACATCGTAGAAGTTGGTATGGATGTTTTTGATGCCGGGCGTAAAGTCCTTTAAAAAGTAGGTTTTTTGGAACTGAATGTTCTGACCGGCAATGCCGCTCATCATGAAGGGAATACAGACCAATGAGATGAAGTAGTTGCGCATATACAGGGAATTAAAGATCAATGCCGGGCTAAGTTATACAGAATTGAAGATTTGATGGTGCTTACTAGGGGTATTATCTTAATTTCGCCACTTGGGTTCCAACCATCTTTGGCTTGAAGAAAGAATTTTTTGTCAACATCTTATTGCTGATTCTGGTAAACGCCCTTGTAAAGCCTGCCTATCTCTTTGGGGTAGACAGGCAGGTACAGGTATTGGTGGGTACAGAGGCATTTGGCTACTATGCCAACCTGTTCAATTTTACCCTTATCCTGCAGTTTTTGAACGATTTTGGCCTCCAGCCCCTGATGAACAGGATGGCAGGTCAGGCCCCGGATCGGGCAAGGTCTGTCTTTGGGGAAGTGATCGGACTTCGACTTGTTTTGGCTCTGGTCTATCTGATGGTCACTCTTTTGTTTGCCTGGCTTTGGTTTGGACAAGAGATGAGCTCAGCGCTTCTATTGCGACTGGCGGTCAATCAGATCCTGATCAGTACAATACTTTTTCTTCGGGGTAACATTTCCGGTTTGGGATTGTATAAAACCGACAGCTTTCTGTCGGTGCTGGACCGGCTGATTCTCATCCTGGCCTGCTCGGCATTCCTGTATAGCGGAAGTCTGAATCAACATGTCAGCATTTCATGGTTTGTAGACATGCAAACTCTTTCCCTTTTGATTTGTACCCTCGTGTGTTTTGCAATTCTGTTCAGACATAATTTCAAATTCAAACCCACATTTCCAGGCAGGGACAAGGGTCTGGAAATTTTGCGGGCGGGATTTCCCTTTGCGATGGTTTATCTCACCTATGCCGCGCTCACCAAATCAGACAGCATCTGGCTTGTCAGACTACTGGAAAAAGGAAGTGAAAAGGCAGGGGAATTTACGGCCTCGATGAGGCTTTACGAAGCAGCTTCCATGATCTCTCTCGCCTTTGCCACATTGCTGTTGTCCATGTTTTCGAGAAGCCACAGGGAGCCCGATAAAATTGTAGTGCTTTTAAAGTCATCCATTGCGCTGCTCCTGTTTATCTCGGTCAGTTTGTCCGGATCCGTTTATTTTCTGGCTGACAGGATCAACCAGTTCCTTTACCCGGCAGCTACGCCTGAATGGGACATACTTCTGTCCGTGGTAATGTTTGGATTCATTCCCGCTAGCATAAATTTTATTTTCGGAGCCTATTTTCAGGCAATGCAAAGGGAAAGGGAACTCTGGATGATTTATGGTTTGGTGCTGGTTTTATCCATTATCCTGAATCTTATTTTTGTTCCGGTTTTCGAGGCCATAGGCTCTGCCTTTATTTTTGCTTTTTTGCAGTTGATCCTGTTTGTTATCCAGATGTTTCGGACCAGGCTGGATCAAAGGGACTTTTTTCCCCTTATCAGGTCCGCCCTGTTTTTTTGTTTTTTTGCCGGAGGCACGGTATTGATAATCATGAATTTTGCCTCTGAAACTTCAGACTGGACCAGGGTCCTCATCTTTTTGGCCGCAACGTCGTGTATGGCAATGCTGAGCGGCTTATTCATCATTTCAGACTGGACTAAGCTGATCAGACTGTTGAGGAAGAAAAACGAACCGGTGGTTTGACCAGGGATCAATCCAGTTTTCTTCCGGTGGGCACGCGCGTGTTTTTCTCGATCACCCGGGATTGCTTTAAATTGATCAGCAAGCCTGAAAATGCAGATCCCGATGAAGTGCTATACTCCTTGCCGTTGTAGGTGACGATGCCGCTGTGCCGGTCCCATTCCTTTCCAAGGAGCACATAGCGGTTGTCAAACTTTGGATTGGGTCCAAACATGAGATAGGCATCCTGACCCTCCTGTTCAAAACCAATGGCCAGACGATTTTCTTTGGGCGAAAACAGCAGGACACCCGGAGTGCCTCTTTCGAAAATGACTTCCTCAATCTTTTCTCCATTGACGTACCGGATTTTTCCGTTTCTGATGGAAGTTTGGGCAGATTCCGCCTGCCTTCTCAATACAATGTCCTGGGACAAATAAAATTGTATTCGCTTCAATTCTGTCGGTCCCCAGTTATTGTTGTCAATGATTCTCTGGTCCAATGGGGTAAGTCGCGGACTGCAGGAATATCCGAGTGCTCCAATTACAAAAAGGAGCATGAGGTGGCTAAATTTCATAGGCCATATTTTTTCACGAATGTAACGTGAGCCTGGGAAAACCATTTCATCTTTAAATAATCTTTAACCATGCCGGGCGCGTTTTATCACAATCTTAACCTCCAAAGGCAGGGCACGCCTTTTTGTCTAACTTTGCGACAGTAAAATCAGAACCAATTGGTAGAGTTCCATTATCAAAAGGAGGGCCTGTCCCTGGATGAGCACAGGATCGCGGACTGGATCCGCAAGGTTGCGGAGGATCACGGAAGGAAGCTGGGCATGTACAGTATGGTCTTTTGTGACAGGGATTTCCTCATGGATTATAACCGGAAATACCTTGGACACGATTACCACACAGACATCATTACATTTCCCCTTCAGGAGGATCCTATTTCTGCGGAGGTCTATATCAGCTTAGACAGGGTATATGAGCAAGCTGACGAGCTGGGCGAATCCCGGGACCGGGAATTGCTGCGCGTGATCATCCATGGCTTGCTGCACATGGTGGGTTACGGAGATAAGACCGAAGAGGAGGTCCAAAGGATGCGCGAGGCTGAATCCCTGGCCCTGGACCAATACAGACAATCGGGAAGGCCACCCACCCACTTCTACGAGCAGGTCTATGATTTGGTCAGGATGATTCCGCAAGGTCGTGTAAGCACTTACGGTGCAATCGCCGCTTTTCTCGGTCTTGGTTCTGCCAGGATGGTGGGTTGGGCGCTTAATCAGCTCAAAGGCAGGAGAGGAGACATTCCTGCCCACCGGGTGATCAATGCCCGGGGGGTGCTCAGCGGCAAAAGCTTTTTTGAACCCGGGGAAATGGAATCCAGCCTTCAGGCAGAAGGGATCCTCGTGGTCAATGACCAGGTCCAGGATTTTGACAAATTGTTTTGGGATCCCTCGCTGGAACTCGATTTATGACAAATCAATTTTATGCGCTGAACCCAGGGATTATTCATTTGTTTATCTGGCTTAAATTACGATTTATGCAAATTTCAAAATTCCTGATCCTCTTGTTCTTTTTTGCTTCATGGGTTTCATTAAGTGCTCAGAACAATTCAGTGCTGGGCGTCTGGAGAACCATCGATGATGCCACCGGCCAGCCCAAGTCCCACGTCGAACTGTATATGAAATCCGGGAAAATGTTTGGAAGGGTGGTGGAATTGTTGCCCGCGGCAACCACCCGGGTCTGCAATAATTGTCCCGGCGAAAAAAACGGGAAATCCCTGATTGGAATGGATGTACTCTGGAACATGGTCCCGGATGCTGAAGAATGGGAGGGCGGACAGATCGTAGATCCGAAAAATGGCAAGATCTACTCCTGCGTGCTTTCCACCGATGGTCCCGATAAACTGAGTGTCAGGGGTTATATAGGCATTTCTCTGCTGGGCAGAACCCAGACCTGGCATCGGGTAAAATAATCCTGGCTTGCACAATAGGGGCACGGTGCGCTTCGTTTGAAGCTCATAACCACATAAATTGATTGCCGCCTATGGTCGATACTTTTACACTTCACACGCTGGTGCGCCATACTTATTTTGAATGTGATCCCGAGGAAAACCAAATCCTCGAGGAGATGGCCGCTTCAGATCCTGAGCTTCGCGAAGAAATGCGCCAGTTGAGCAACGCCCGCAGAGCCTTGCCGAGGGTGACTTTTTACCCCAAAGACTGCACGATCAACAAGGTATTAAAATACAGCAGGTCTCGCTGAGTTTTCCAGCCTGGCGGGCTGCTGTCTGACCCCGGATCGAAAGCAGATGGACTCTTCCTCTTCAGGTCCTGATGTAAATCAGGTTTCCTGAATTGCTGATAAACGGATGACTTTGCGTACCCCTCCAAAGTTTGAAACCCGCCTTTGTCAAGATGGCGTGGCATCCATCAAAATTACCCTGATGAAATTCCAGGATTACGAGTTTTAATTTCTCATATCCGAGTGTGGATATTGCACCCTGCAAAATTTCAACCTCGGATCCTTCGGCATCTATCTTGACGGCTGCCGGCGGGGGCAGGTCGTTCAATTGATCCAATTTTCTGATTTCCACTTTTTTTGTTTTCCCGCCAGAGGAAATTCTGTTGTTGATTCCAAGTTGGGTGCTGAAATCCACTTGTCCCTCCCTGTTACCAAGAGCCACAGGAAGAAACATATGGTTTTTTTGCAAATGGTTGAGCTCGGCAATTCTTCTGCTTAGTTTTTGGGAATCCCCGTCAGGTTCAAATTGGACACAGTAAACGTTTTTGTGTGCCGCCAAATAGTGACTGTAAATCCCCGTGTTGGCGCCGATATCGTAAAATGCATCTCCGGGGTTGAGTTTTTCAGAGAGGAGTTCAAATTCAACTTTCTCGGTGATGCCATAGTACCAGGGATTTTTTGAGGACTGAAAGTTCCTGTGAGCGATCCACAGTAACCGGTCTGTCCATCTGAATATCTGTTCTTTTCGCAGGCAATTAATCCATAGGCCTTTCAGGATGTAAATGAAAAAGCCGGAATGGGAGGATCCGTACCGACGATAAAGCCTTAGTTTTTCACGGACACGATCAATAAGATGATTCAGTTTACTGAGCTTCAAATTCACTCCAGGCATTTGCAAAATCCTTTCCAATGAGATTCTTTTTAAAACGGGAAGGACCGGATCGGATCCTGTCCATCAGTATGCATTGCCCGGGCGATAAATAGGATTCCGGAGGTCTGCCTTCGCCCAGTGCGGCATTCACTCTGGCTGCCTGCAGTCTGGTCATGGGAAGAAACCTGTAGTTTGATTTGTACAGGTAATATTTCAACTCAGGATCCTCGCGAAAGGGTCCCTGTCTGCGGGTTTCGATGGCACCTATGGGAGATTTTTGGTGGATATCGCCGACAAAAAGCCGGTCAGCGTTACCGGACTCCATGCCTCTCCGGAGCAGCTGTTCCAGACTGATGCGGTCCGGCCTGTATTCCACTTCGACCACTTCAGACCCTCCCATGAACCCGGCCCGCGTGGATATCACACCCTCGATCCGGCCATAGTGCTTTTCTCCGCTCCAAAAGCAATACATACCAATGTAGGCTTTTTTAGTTCCCCTTGCATCTGCCCCAAATTCCTCCTCGAGTATTTCCATCCATGCCGGTACCCTTTTGCCTGATTTGATCAGGGCGGCATTGATCCGGGACATGAGTCCGTGTTTGGTGTAATTGCCTGATATTCTTTCGGTCACAGCTTTTAAATCAGCGTCGACGATCCGGATGACCGGGTTGTTCCAGGAAGGCTCTCCAAAAAGGTCCAGGACCCTTTTGTCCTCTCCGGGCTTATTGTTGTGGATGGCCAGCGGAACAAAATATTCAGAAATGGCCTCTACTACCAAAGGATGAGACAAAACGTCCGAACCGTAAGTCCGGCAGGTCTGGCATCCCGGGATTTCCTGAAATAAGATCAGGATCGGCTTCGAGCTCTTTCGGGCCGTTTGTCGCGCTTCTTCCAGAGACCTGAGCCAGCTGACCCGCCCAAGTTCGATGGGATTTCCCTGCCCGTAAAGGAAGCCTGGCATGAGAAGCAATGCCATGGCAAGTGGTAAAAAGATTAAATGCTTGATCATAATTCGGATTCCTTAAACCCAAATGTAAGGAATTGGTTTTCTTTGCAGTTGTTAAGTAAGCGTCATGACCCGCGAAGAAAAATTTGAAGTAGAGCTGCTCCCCCACCTGGAAGCCCTGCACACGTTTGCATTCCACATGACAGGTCGCGAAGAGGACGCCGAGGACCTGGTTCAGGATACCTACATGAAAGCATTTAAATTCATCGATAAATACGATCAGGGAACTAATGCCAAAGCCTGGTTGTTTAAAATCCTGAAGAATGTATATATCAACGAGTTCAGGAAGAAGAACCGTCGTCCCAAACAAGTTGATTATGAAGATTCGAGTGGTTTTCACGAAGGTGAGGATAGCACTCTGTCGAGTTATTATGACCTCCGCGAGGATGTTTTCGACAACATCATGGGGGATGAAGTCAGCGAAGCTTTACAATCGATTCCTGAAGAATTCAGGACCATTATTTTTTTATGTGACATCGAAGACTTCAGTTACGACGAGATATCCAAGATCCTGGAGATACCCGTGGGTACGGTAAGGAGCCGCTTGTTTCGTGCCAGGAATATGCTAAAGGAGAAACTCAAGGATTATGCCACCACGGTTGGCATCAGAGACAAGAGAGGACATACGGAGGAATCCGCAGTTGAATAAAAAACTAACGTCAATAGAGGAAATATGGACAAGAATACATTTTCAGAATTCAGGAGGAAGATAAACTCCTATCTTGACCATGAGATGAGCCCCGAAGATCAAAACACCTTTCTGCAGCAGATCAAGGCCATGCCCGATGTTCAAAACGAGCTAAGGCACGAACGACTGATCCGCAGCAAGCTGCGTGAAAACCTCAGAAGACCAAACATGTCGCCTGATCTGGCCGACAGGATCAAAAACAATCTCCCCCGCTAAAGAGCTGTTTGTACCTGCAGTCTGTGGCGTTTTAAACACATTACGATGCGATCAATTCTTGTTAAACCTTGGGCCTTGCTGCTTTTGCTTGCGGGGTCTTATCTTTTTTATTCCGGGTGTTCCCGAAATCCGGTGACCGGAAAGAAGGAATTGTCTCTGATGTCGGAGGCCCAGGAAAAATCCCTTGGACTCGAGTACGACCCCCAAATCAAGGCTGAATATGGGATGTATCCGGATTCAAGCTGGCAGCGTTACCTGCGCGAAAAGGGGGAGTCCATGGCAAAAATTTCACACAGGCCTAAGCTGCCGTTTCAATTCAGGGTGATAGATTCGGACGTGGTCAATGCTTTTGCCGTGCCGGGTGGATATATCTATTTTACCCGCGGTATTCTGGCTCACTTTAACAGCGAAGCCCAGCTCATGGGGGTACTGGGTCACGAGATAGGACATGTTACTGCCCGTCATGCCAACGAGCAATACACCAAGCAAACGCTGGCGCAGATTGGTCTGATAGCCGGAATGGTCCTGGCTCCCAAGTTCAGACAATTCAGTGATCTGGCCAGTACCGGCGTGCAGCTCATGTTCCTGAAATTCAGCAGGGACAATGAGTCCCAGTCGGATCAGCTTGGCGTTGATTATGCAACCAAGGTAGGTTACGATGCTGCGCCCATGGCCGACTTTTTCAAAACGCTGGGCCGTATTTCAGATTCGCATGGGGCAAGGATCCCTTCCTTTTTGAGCACCCATCCTGATCCGGGCGACAGATATAACAAGGTGAAATCCATGGCTGCAGCCAAGCAGAAGGAATTGCCCCAGGCCACCAAAATAGAAAGAGAAAGCTATCTCAGGAGATTGGAAGGCCTTGTTTATGGCAAGGATCCAAGGCAGGGATTCAGGGAAGGAGAAGTTTTTTACCATCCCGAATTAAAGTTTCAATTCCCCACTCCCGCAGAAAGCTGGGCATATGAGAACACTCCATCCAAGGTGCAATTTTCCACCAAGGACCAAAAGGCCATTTTGGTATTGGCTCTGGCTCAGGAAAAGGATCTCAACTCTGCCGCTTCAGCCTTTATCAGCAGCCATAAATTGACTTCGGTGCGTCAGGAGCGAACCACCGTGAATAATCTGCAAGCGATCTATACCTTGTCCGATCTGATTCCGGAACAGTCGGCAAACGAGCAGGACAAGGCAAACAATACCATGCGCGTGTCCAATATGTTCATACAGTACAATGGATTGATCTACAATTTCACGGGCGTAGCGGCCCTGGGAGATTTCCCCTCATATGACGACGTTTTTCAGAAGGCCATGAGAGGATTTAGGGTGCTTTCTGATCCGGTCAAACTGGGTGCAAAACCGGAGAAAATTGCCATACAGAAGACCGGTAAGTCCATGAGTTTGAGAGAAGCGCTTACAGGATTCAAGCAGGATCCCAAAAGGTTTGAAGAACTGGCTGTCCTGAATGGCATGGAAATCAATGAGTCAATTCCATCAGGCACATTGATCAAGACTCTTTCAAGGTGATCCAAATAATCGAGTAAAACAGGATTTGGCGCCTGGCCTCAAAGAAAATTCTCTCAGCTTTTAATGAAAAATAATTCTGACCTGAAGTTGTGTCGATCAGACCTCAAACTCTATTGTCACGGTGCGGCCCTGATCTGAAAAAATAACTTTCTTGCATAACTTCTGCATCAGGAATACACCCCTTCCTCCACAGCGTTCGATGTTTTCTGGCAGTGTAGGATCCGGAATGGATTCCGGATCGAATCCCCTTCCTTCATCCGAAATACGAAAGGTGATGCAACGGTTTTTGTGCTCTGTATTGATATGCACAAACTTGGAGGCATCTTCGCGGTTGCCGTGAGTGATCGCATTGTTGACAGCCTCTGTAAGAGCAATCAGTACATTATGGTAATGTTCGGAACTGATGTGGTACTCTTTGAACACCTGATCGAGGTATTGTTCGATCATGGCAATGTTATGCGGTACAGAGGCGATGCGAATCATCCTTGGATTCTGGATTTGTTGAAATACTCCTCGACCAGTTTTTTGTAAAAAGGCCGAAGGTCCGGTGATATGTACTGGAACCATTCTGTTTCTGCCTGGCGTTGTTTTAAGTATTCCTCAAGCCCGGCAGGAAACTGTCTTTCAATTTTCGTACCAGTTTCTGATTTCCGTTCTTCTTTATATTCTCTTTCCCTTTCAGAACGCTCAGCCTCAAGGAGTCTGGTTGTGATCTCCTGCTGGCGTTTGAGGGTTTCGTTGGTCAGTCTTTTGTTTACCAGGTCGCGTTCATTTTTATTCATTTTTTCTATGGCATCGCGGATTTCCTGTGACAGGCCCTGGCCCTGTTCCTTTTTCTCGTTTTCGAGATCCTGCAGTTGTTTTCTCAGTTTTGCCTGTTGCGCGGCCATTTCGGCGAATTCCTTGCTCATCTGTCCCTGACCTTTTTTCATTTGTTCGGACATTTTCTTCATCTCCTCTCCCATATTCTTTTGTCCCTCGGAGATCTTGTCCAGGGGAACTTTCCCCTTTTTTCCGCTGGGTTTCTTTCCCTTGCCGGGTTTCTTGCAAGCCTTGCTTCCAGGCTTATCGCAAGTAGCATTGCTTTGTTGCTGCTTATCGTTCATGGTCTCTGACAACATGACGGCAAGGTCATTGACATTTTTCATGATTTTTCCCTGATGGGCAGAGGCCTGGCCCGCGTAGCGGTTCTCTAAAAATCCGAGTGTCTTTTTGAAGTTGTCATTGATCTCGCTCACTTTTTCTGTCACGTAGCTTTCGATCTCCACAATTCTTTTGCTGAGGGCGTCCAGAGAGTCCTGGATAAGCCTGAAATCATTTTGAAGCTTGAATTGGTCCTGAACGAGAGACACATAGGCAGGTGTCTGCACATGGGTTATTTCAAAGGATTTGGTCAGTTTCTCCTGGTCGAATGACAGCACAACCAGATTTTCCAAAAGCTGCCGCAATGCCTTTACGTCTTCCTCCTGTTCCTCCTGTTCACTTTCCTGCATCTGACCTTCCATCTGGTCTGCCATTTCGTTCATCTTGTCAGCGCCTTCTTTCTGTTCCTTTCCGGCGCCCTGGTTGTCCTTCTTGTCGATCTTCTCCTTTGCATCCTTGAGGTTTTTCTTTACCTCTTCGGCCTTTTCGGACTGGTCATCCAGTTTTTTAGGTCGTTCAAGCTCCTGGTTTTTCTGCTGGATCTCTTCCTGCTGCTTTTTCAGGTCGTCAAACTTCTTGTTGATCTCATCCTGTTCCTTTTTCAGCTCTTCATTGCTTTCCGTTTTCTTTTCGGTTTTTTCCTTGAGCTCTTCCTGCTTTTCGGCCAGTTCGCGCAGTTCGTTAATTTGATCCTTGATTTGTTTTTCCAGCTCCAGTTGCTTGAACAACTCAAGCAGCCTGTCCATCTGTTTTTGCATATCCTGCCCCTTGTCCTCAAACTGTTCGGTCATCTGAATGGCCTGATCCTTGTTGAGTTCCTGCATTAATTGCTGGATCTGATCCATCAATTGCTGCATTTGTTGCTGCATGTTCTCGTTGAAAAGTTTCTGAAGCTGTTCCTGTTTTTCCTTCAAAGGTTCGTCGGGCTGACTGAACTGTTGTTGTTTCTTCAGGTTTTCATCGTATTTCTTTTTTGCCTCGTCAAACTTTTTTTGGATCTCCTGCTGCTGGTCCAGCATTTTTTCAAGGTCCTTTTTATTTTGCCATTCGAGGTCTTTTTTCTGTCTCAGCTTATCCTTAAAATCCTTGAGTTTGTCCTGCAGCTTTTTGGCGTCCCTGACAGCTTCTTCCAGGTTCTTTTTGATGTCCTCGTTATTTTCCGATTCCTTTTGGGCCAGTTCTTCCTTGCTTGCCATCCTGTATTCCTGTATGGAACTTTTGGTTGATTTGCTACCGTTTACGCCATCGTTGTCCCAAACTTCAAAATAGTAATTTATTTTCTCACCCGGCTGAAGTTGGAGACTCTCCATATCGAGGATATGCCTGAACGTAGCGGTTTTTTTCCCTTCTATGCGTATGGCCGTTGTCTGAAGCGCCTGTGCTTTGCCCGCTTTGTCAATTTTTTGAAAGTGAAAATCGAGGTTTCTGAGGCCATAGTCATCCGCCAGTTCTCCGCCGAAGTAAATGATGGCCTGATTGGTGCTGTCCTCAAAGGATTCCAGCTGGATCAGGGGGTGCTGGTCAGGAATGACAGATATCTGGTATTGTACCGTATCCGGATTTTTGATTTTTGCATTGGTCAGGTACAGGGTATAGTTCATGTCCTTTAAGGCCCTTACGGAGAGGCTGTATTGGTCTTCTCCCCTGCGTTGGGTTTCCCTGGCTTCACCTGCATCAGAAAATCTTACGCTGAGCGCGTCGGTGTTTTCTGTTTGGAAGTTCCAGTGGATCCGCGTGCCGGCCGGAACCACAAGTCCACCGGTGTTGCGCAGGGTTTCAGAGGCCCTGCCCGTATAGGAAGGATATTCCAGCTTAACCTCAAACTCACTGACGAGTGGCTTGAGGATCACGCTCAGTTTAAATTCTTCCGAACTCACATCTCCGGAAAAAATTCGGAAAGGCAGGTCTTTTTGGACATTGCTGAAAGTATATACGTATTCATCCTGGCTGACCTTGCGGAGGCGGTAACGGAAGTGATCGTATTCCACGAATACCTCGGCAGGCAGGTATTTTCCCTCGGCTCTTACGTGTAAATCGAAATCTGAATTTTGCAGCGCTTCGAGATTTTCGTTTTCCAGAACGAAATTGAAGGGAGCGGCTTTGGCAAATTCCTGGTCGTTTTGTATCAGGCGTTTGGTCGGGTCCTTGATCAGGCTGGGGGCCAGGAGCAGGATGCTGAAGAGCATGAGAAGAGGCCAGATGGCATATCGAAGATATTTCCGGTTTCTCTGCAGATCCACCGCTTTTACAAAAGGTACGGGTTGAAGTTCTTTGGCTTTCTGGGCAATGCTTGCCTCGATCAGCGAACGGTCAGAATAGGCTACGGATTGGGACTTTAACTGGAGTACGTTGAGCAGTTTGTCCTGGACGTCTGAAAAATGTGTGCCTATGATCCGGGAAGCTTCTTCGTGGCTGATCAACTTGCCCAATCTGAAATAATGGAGCAAAGGTCTGATCATCCAGTAATAAAATGTACCCAGGCTTAATCCGATGAAGGAATAGAAGAGGACCTTTCGAACTGCTTTTCCAAAGTAAAAAAAGTTTTCCAGCAGGTTGAAAGCGATGAAAACGGCAGTCAGCATACCCACGAACCAGATCATCCCCCTCAGAAACTGATTGAGATAATACTTGCGCGTAAACTCGTCGATCTTGAGAATAAGACGATCGTAGTAACTGTCCTTCCACTCCATATTCCTGATTTTCGGTATTAATAAACGCTATAATGGAAAAAATAATTTCCTATGGTAAAGCTAATGCATCCTGCCTAATTAACTTTAACAAGAATATACAGGCATTGGTTTATGGTTTTCCCATGCAGGGTTAATGGATCTGCGCAACAGTCTGAATTTACATTTGACTGAATATCAGCAGAATAAAAGAAATTATATCCAAATTTTCTTAAAAATGAAACCCAAAGGCAGTCAAATCACGAAACATTAAAACAGACTTCACTTTTTTTTGTTGTTTTCCAGAGTACAGCACAAACCATTCTGACTTCTCTATTTTATACCAAATTCAACCATTCACTTAGTTATGAAAATTAACGTTATACTGGTCCTGTTATCAGCTTTTGCCTTTATTTCTTCGGTAAACACCCCCAGCAACCCTCCGGTAGAGGTCACGGGAGCTCCGGGTGAATCGACCTGTGCCCAATCCGGCTGTCACCGTGGCGGTAATTTTACGGGTACGGTCAAACTGGAAGGGATCCCGGATACGATCGTGGCTGGCCAAACCTACAAGATCACCATCCGGACCACCACCTCTGCCGCGCGGACCGGATTTGAAGCCACTGCAATAGACGGGGATCAGGCCAGGGCAGGTACATTTTTGGCGGGTACCGGTTCTACGGTGGCCATTGGAAGAACCTTCAGCAGGCAGTACATCCGGCATGCACCTTCCAAACTGACCCGAAACGGAGAGACCACCTGGGATTTTGACTGGACAGCTCCGGCAAGCATCAAAGGAGACAGTGTGTCTTTTTATTTCGTCAGCCTGACATGCAACAACAATGGTTCAGAGACTGGCGACAATGTGCTGGCAGGCAAAATGAACCGCTATTTTATGAAAGTGACTTCATCCACAGAAGATGCAGCCAGGACCAGTCCGATCCTGTATCCCAATCCGGTAAGTTCCGAATTGCACGTAGGGGATTTGGAAGGAATGAGGCATCAATTGTTCATCTACAATGATCAGGGACAAAAGGTGTTCGAACAAAGCGTCGGATCCGGTGAAAACATAGAGATTGGAAGCTGGACGAACGGCATTTATCATTATTACCTCCATTCTGAGAAAAGATCTCATTCAGGGAAATTCATCAAATATTGACGATTGATTTTGACCGGGTCTACCTGTAGATCTGAAATCTTTTTATGCGTCCGGGAAGTGCCAGGACAAAATAGTCGCGGTTGAGGGCGAAATCCAGGATCTTTTCCGTACCCCTGTAAATTTCACGGATGCCCTTTCCTTCGGGTTTCCATTCGTAAATGATGTTGTTTTTGAGGTAATACAAACTACCTTCCAGAAAATCCATTTGCAGAATGGCGCTGTCTTCCAAATGTTTTTTCTCCTGCAGGGACTCATTGAAGATCCATAATCCGGTGCCCGGTATCAGGAGATATATTGAAATTCCGTCCGAGCTTATCTGACTGACCGGGCCTCCTTTGCGTCTGGAAGTGACAAGCTCAACGCCGGACCGGATGCTTTGGTCCCGGATGTCGCGGATATGGACCCTCTGGTTTGCAAAGAGTGCATACCGGTTGGGACCAAAATAGCAGAAAGCGCTTTCGGCATTCAGCTCAGGATAATAGTCATCTGCTATTGTTTCAAGGTTTTCATCCAGGGATTGCACGCTGGAAAATTCCGGATAAAAAAGATACAACTTATCGGGATCATGTACATCCAGAGACATGAATTCACTAAAGAATGGGCTGGAAATCTCCCGGCGTACGCGCAGATCGCCATGGTAGCTGATCAATCTGCTGCCATCCGAGCTAATCGCATAGATGTGATTCATCTGGTCTAAGTGCACCGCGCCTGAATTAATTCTAATGCTGTCCTTAAACAGCAGGCTGCCGATCTGTGCGCTGGATATTGGGATAGCAGAGAGAAGCAGGATCAGATTAAATGTAAATCGCAACATCTTCTCTTTCGTAAAACCGGAGTTTAAGGTCTGTGCCATCAAATTCGGCATAGGATTGAAAACTAAGCCAGTCACCGAGGTTGACATAACGCGACCTTTGGTTGCTGAGTGTGTAATCGATGGGGAGATGTCTGTGTCCAAAAATAAAATAATCAGCAGGTCTTTGCCTGCACTCCTCTTCGGCAAAAGCTATGAGCCATTCGCGGTCCACCCCCAGAAAATTCTGTACGGGAGCCTGTGCTTTTCGGCTTTTTCTGGAAAAATAATCTGCCAGTCCGATTCCGACATCCGGATGGATCCACCGGAAAGCAAATTGGGCCAGTGGGTTTCGGAATAGTTTTTTCAGTCTTTTGTAACCATGATCTCCCGGTCCCAGACCGTCTCCATGTCCAATATAAAAGATCTTATTCCCGATCGTTCTGGTGATCGGTTCGTGCAGGATGGGTATGTTCAGTTCCTCGAGGAAATAATCCTTCATCCAAAGATCGTGGTTGCCGGTAAAAAAAAAGATCTCAACACCATCATCCCTGAGTTCTGCCAGTTTGCCCAGCAAACGGGTGTAACCACGGGGAACTACCCGCCTGTAGTCGAACCAAAAGTCAAACACATCGCCCACCAGAAATAGTTGGTCTGCGTCTTTGGAAATGTCATTAAGCCATCTGACAATGGTCTTTTCCCGTTCGCGGGAGCTTAGCAATCCCGGTGCACCCAAATGAAAATCTGAAGCGAAATATACCTTTCCCAAAGGCCGCATTAATTGATGAATCTCGGATCCGCCTCCATCACATGGCCGCAGTTGGGGCAAGTTCGCATGGACTCGGATGTATAAAAATCGCGGAATCTGGGAATGAAATCTTTTTCGATATTGGTCAATGGAAAATAGCTTTCGTGCAGCTTGGTGTTGCATTTTTCACAAAACCAAAGCAAGCCATCCTGCTCACCCGGTTTTCTTTTGCATTCAATGACCAGCCCTATGGTTCCTGCCGGACGAATGGGGCTGTGGGGTGTATTGGCAGGCAGCAGGAAGATCTCTCCCTGGCGAATGGGAATATCCACGGGTTTTCCATCTTCCTGTATCCGGACGGTCACATCCCCCTCGATCTGGTAATACCACTCCTCTGTTTCGTTAAAATGGTAATCCTTGCGGGCGTTGGGGCCGGCAACGATCATCACGATGTAATCCTCGGATTCGTGATAGAGGTTGCGGTTGCCTACAGGAGGCTTAAGTTCCTCACGATGCTCCTCGATCCAATGGTGCAGGTTGAAGGGTCTGCGAATGGCCATAATTAGTTCGGTTTATGGGAATAAAGGTAGCTCATTTTTTGTTTTCCTCCACCGGCTTGTATTTATTGAGCCCGGCATAATAAATGAGGTTCCAGCCATCGCCGGATTTGGCAAACCGTCTGATAACCACCAATCCATACTTTTTCTCCGTAATTTTCTCTTCGATGAGGATATCAGCCAGATTGGAATAAACGGCATCATAGTCCTTGCTTTGTCTAAAATCTGATTTTTGATAGACCCATTGGTCCTGTGACCAATAATAAGGCTCGTCTCCGATGAACTCTGGATCGGCGTGCTCAGGCAATCCTTCCAGGGGAAAGTGAATGTGTTCCATTTGAAAAACACTGTCCTGATGAAATTTCTCATAGAATGCTGCAAAGTCGGCAGGAAGATCGGCAAAACCCAGGTCCGGGCCTGTCCGGGCATTAGATTCGCTATCAGACATTTTCACCGGGTCCGGAGATGATTTGCATCCGGTCAAAAGAAATGTCACACTGAGAACGATGAGGATCTCAGTCCTGAAGTATTGCCAAAAGCCACAAAAATTCATCTCTAAACTCATATTTGATCCGGTAGTGCTTGATTTGATCTGGTAAAGATAAGGATGCCTCCGAAATGAGGCTTTTATTGGGATCCTGCCGGATGTTCAGATGGATTTGCCTGCTGAAAAGTATGCCCCGTTTGCCATGGGCCTTGTAAACGGCTTCCTTGGCACACAAGACTAAGGTGCCTGTTCGGATTGCATCTTGCC
>CAYXKO010000002.1:0-30167 GCA_964465435.1 uncultured Saprospiraceae bacterium
CAAAAGAAAAAGGAAAAAGGTCAATACTGCAGAATTTGAGTCTCAGTCCAAACTGAGCGTAGCAGGCAGAGGCCGCGATTTTAAGCCCGGCCAGGACACCGTCAAGGAAGTCAGCAAGAAGGAAATCGAGGACAAGATAAAGGCCACCATGGCCAGACTCAACCTGGGCGGCAAGAACAAGCGCCAGAAATTAAGGCGGGACAAGCGGGAGGAATTCAGGGAAAAGGCGGAACTGGCCGAATCTCAACTGGAGGGAGGAGCCGTACAGCTTACCGAATTCATTACAGTCTCCGACCTGTCCAACCTGTTTGATGTCCCGGTCACAGATATCATCATGACTTGTATGAATATGGGCATCATCGTGTCCATCAATCAGAGGCTGGATGCCGAGGTGATCGAGATCCTGGCTGAGGAGTTCCACAAGAAGATAGAGTTTGTTTCTGCCGAGGATGAAAGTGAAACCGTGGAGGAAGAAGTGGACAATCCGGAAGATCTCATGCCAAGGGCTCCGATCGTAACGGTCATGGGTCACGTAGACCACGGTAAAACCTCCTTGCTGGACTACATCAGAAAGACCAATGTCGCATCCGGTGAGGCGGGAGGAATTACCCAGCACATCGGAGCCTATGAGGTAAGAGTGGGCCCGGATCAAAAGAAGATCACCTTCCTCGATACGCCCGGTCACGAAGCCTTTACGGCCATGAGGGCCAGGGGAGCCAAGATCACCGACGTGGCTGTCATCATAGTGGCTGCAGATGATCACATCATGCCTCAGACCAAGGAGGCCATTTCGCATGCCCAGGCGGCAAATGTTCCGATCGTATTTGCCATAAACAAGGTAGACAAACCAGGTGCAGATCCCGAAAGAATAAAGAACGAGCTCTCCCAAATGAACTTCCTGGTCGATTCCTGGGGTGGTAAATACTCCTCTCAGGAAATATCTGCCAAAACGGGGCTGGGCATAGAAGAGCTTCTGGAAAAAATATTGCTCGAGGCAGAAATACTGGACCTCAAGGCCAACCCGGACAAGCTTGCCACCGGAACGGTGGTGGAGGCGTCCCTGGACAAGGGTAGGGGCTATGTGGCCAAAATGCTGGTACAGTCCGGAACCCTGCACGTGGGTGATGTGATCCTGGCAGGCGAAAACTCAGGAAAGATCAAGGCCATGTTCAACGAGCGGGGTCAAAAGACCAAAGCGGCCGGACCCTCCACACCGGTGATGGTACTCGGACTGACGGGTGCTCCCACCGCAGGTGAAAAGTTCAAGGTCATGGAGGATGAGGCTGAGGCCAGGGTCATAGCCACCAAAAGGGCTCAAATCTCCCGCGAACAGGCTAACAGGGCATCCAAGCGGATCTCCCTCGATGAGATCGGCCGTCGTCTGGCTCTGGGTAACTTCAAGGAATTGCGCCTGATTATCAAAGGTGACGTGGACGGTTCTGTCGAAGCCCTTTCAGACAGTCTGGAAAAACTTTCTGTAGAATCCATCAAGGTCATCATCCTGCACAAAGCGGTGGGACAGATCATCGAATCAGATATTCTCCTTGCTTCCGCCTCCGATGCGATCGTCATCGGATTCCAGGTAAGGCCATCTCCGGCAGCCCGTGCGCTGGCCGAGAAGGAAGGCGTGGAAATAAAAACCTACTCCATCATCTACGAGGCCATCGAAGAAATCAAAATGGCCATGGAAGGAATGCTCGAACCTACCAAAGAAGAGAAAATCATTGGGCAGGTCGAAGTACGGGAAGTGTTCAAGATCACCAAGGTCGGCACCGTGGCAGGAGGCATGGTCATCGATGGCAAGATCTCCCGCAACAGCCCCATCCGCGTGATCCGCAACGGAATTGTGGTTTATCCCAACAAGGAGGGAGGGCTCGCCGAACTGCAGTCGCTCAAGCGTTTCAAGGAAGACGTCAAGGAGGTCAAGGAAAACCTGGAGTGCGGTCTGGCCATCAAGAATTTCAACGACATCAAGGTAGGAGATATCATCGAGGCTGTGGAGATCACAGAAGTGAAGCAAAAGCTTTGATCCTCGTCGGGTGAGGAGGATTGCTTTTCAGCCTAGCCTCTTTCCACCGGATTACTTCGATAAGTACTATTTAGCTTGAATGTTAAAACGGGGGAATCATTCCATCCTGGCAGAGCGATTTCCGGCTCTGGCCATTTTCAGAGGTTTTGATTTTTCAAAATACGTGAGGCCTTGCTCCTTGCCGGAGCAGATCTTAGTAGTTCACGGGCGCAATCAGGTTAATAGTTGCCGGAAGATTGAACGGTGATTATTTCTGGAGAACGATGGTGTCGTTTCTGAACAGATTTTCCAGTTCGATGCTGTCCTTGTCTTCTGACCAACGCCTGAACAGCCCGTTCTTTTTGTCATCCACAAATTCTGCCGTAAACTTAGGACGACCGTTCTTATAGAATACCGTGTCTCCTCCCTGTTGAAGTCCGTCGACAAAATACTGCACTTCCTCAACCTCTCCGGACTTGTAATACCGAGTGGTTTTTCCGTGCTGCTTTCCGTCCTTGAACAGATGGGTGGCTTTGAGTTCACCACTGTTGAAGTATTCCCACATGGTATCCTGGATCATGTTGTTGATCTTGTAATACTTTCTTTTCACCTGGCCGTTTGCATATTTTTCTTCCTGCAGCTTGGGTTTATCTCCGCCACAGGATGTCAAAAACAACAATCCTAAGGTAATACAACACATCAGGGCAGGAACGAATCTAAAATTCATAAAAATGGATTTAAAAATCTAAAAAAAAGCCGGTCGAAAGTTCAACCGGCTTTGTATTGGGAAATAAATTTTCTTCAAATTACTTTCTCCAGGGAAGGTTTTGAACCCTTCTTCCTATTTCTTCACCCAGACGAACACCCTCTTCGCAGTCGATGCGGATGTGTACGCCCAGTGGGATCCTGGAGATGGCATCTTCGCGACCCATCACGGAGAAGGAATAGAATTCTCTGGGAGCACCCAGGAATTCGGTTCTACCCTCGTGACATCTGTCGGTAAAGAAAGTGTTGTTTCCAAATACCGTAGCCAGAGCCCAGGCACCACCGCCACCAAAGGTGGAGTGACCGGAAGGATAGGCCGGGAATGCGGGTGTTAAACCCTTGGCACCTGTGTATGGATGGTCCAACATGGATTCCCAGTTGGGGTCAACGTTGTCCTTGATATAGTGCTCAGGCCTTTCGGTATTGTAGGTCCATTTGGAGTTCCAACACACTACAGCGCAATCGTTGAGCGTAATACCCATCAGGGCAGCCGCGTAAACAGCTTCCTCCAGGGTGGAATTCTTCTGTACAAAGATCTGGTCCATGATAGCCATGAATCTCGGAGGAGGCGCGAAGGTCAGACCAAAAAGGTCGTCAGACCAGAATTCAGCGATCCACTCGTCCTCGTAGGTGCGACCGGTGGTGGTTGCATAAACCTCCATGTTGTCCGCATGCCACCTGGGGTTGACCGTGGTCGTTCCGGGCAGATAGTAAGGTACGGGAGGTCTGGAAAGCAACTGGGTATTGTTGGTCGCGAAAGTGCGCACGTTACCCCAGAATGGGAACATTCCTCCATCGGGGTTGTCGTTGGTGGGTACCCATTTGCCCGGAATCCTGTTTCCATTGGCATCCAGGCTCTTTTCCCTCCAGTTGTAGTAGGGGAATTTTGCCGGATCGTTGTTGAGGGGATTGAGGTAAGCTTCGTGTCCATAGCGGTCGGTGGTGGACCACTGCCATACGGCACGGGCCACTTCTTCGCCCCAGGCTTTGGAGTTGTTAAATCTTTCCGCAGTGGTTTCCCTTTTGTACTCAGCCTCCAGGCTGTTTTTCAGATTTTCGATCAGCTGCTGTGCCTCTGCATTGGTCAGGTGCTTGCCGATGGATCCGTTGCCACTGAAAAACTGTACCTTTTCAAACATGCGGCTCATCAGAAACGCATAAGCTGCATTGACCGCGGTGGGATAATGCAAGTCTGCCTTTCCATTGTAGTCAGGGATTCCGCTGCCCTGAAACTGAGGAAGACCCTTAAGGGACTTGTACTTGGGCATACCCGGAATGCAAACCTCATAGGCAGCGATGCCCATATAGGCCAGCGCCCGTGGACCCGGACCGGGTCTGAAGCCCAAAGCATCCTTGTCGATCTGGAGAAAAAGCTCATTCCACTTGTGGACTACGGTGTAGTCGTAATGTTCCACCCTGGGGAACTCCGTGGAAGGATTTGACTTTTGACAGGAGCTGATGAGCAACAGCACCGCAAAGGCCGATAGAATAGGGATTAAAAATTTTGGTTTCATAAAATATTGTAAATGAGTTAAATAAACAATTTAATAAATAAACTGTCCTGGGTCTGATCAAATTTTACTGCGCAAAGGTAAAGTTTTTAAAAAATCCTTAAAAAGATTTCGAAATCAGGTAGATATATTTTTTTATTCAATCTGTTAATTATTCATTTTTAAATCCCTATTGATCGAAAATTTCTGATCTGTCCTAAATCAGTTCCCGGTTGGGGATGTCAGACCTCGACCATTCGTAATACCTGTTGGCCTCGTCCTCCTTGTATTTTTTCAAAAGCTCCAGCGAGTCGGACACTGCATCTCCGCAGACCACGATCAGGCTTCCCGGAAGTGCGTTTTCGAGGGCATAGGTGATTGCTTCCTTTTCGTCGGTGATGATGCGGTACTTCTTACCGGGGTCCTCGTGCTGAATCCCTCTGATGACCAGGTCCAGCAGTTCCTGTCCGTTTCTGCCGCGCAGGTTTTTGTCCTGGCGGATGATGATCTCGTCAAACATGGAGGCTGCCACCTTGCCGATACCGACATTGTCCTCTTCCCTGCGGTCGCCGATCCCTGCGATGATGCCCACCTTGGTTTTGCCGTCCATTTTGTCGATCAGATTTTTCAGGGCCAGAAGACCTGCCGTGTTGTGGGCATAATCCAGCATGACGTCGAAATTGCGGAAGTTAAACAGGTTGAGCCTGCCCGGGGTCTGGGCCGGAGAGGGGATGAAGCTTTCCAGGCTGCTGCTGATATCGCCCAGTTCGAATCCGTGGATGTAGCCGGCCAGTGCCACAGGCAGGACGTTTTGGATCATGAAGGCAGCCTTTCCGCCAAAGGTCAGGGGCACATTGACCGCCTTGATCACCCTGAGCTTCCATTCGCCCTTGCAAATGGTGATGAATCCGTTTTCGTACAGGGCACAGAGTCCTCCTTCGCGCATGTGCTTGCGAATGCGCGGATTGGATTCGTCCATGGAGAAGAGTGCGATCCTGCAGCTCGCTTTTTCGCGCATGCCATAGACCAGGTCGTCGTCTGCGTTGAGTATGGCGTAGCCATCAGGGACCACAGCCTCCACCAGGACGGACTTCACCTTGGCCAGCTGATCGAGGGTATGTATGCCTTTGAGTCCGAGATGGTCCGGTGCAATATTGGTCACGATGGCGGTGTTGCAATTTTGAAATCCGAGGCCTGCTCTCAGGATCCCGCCCCTTGCGGTTTCGAAGACCGCAAAGTTTACCGTGGGATCCTTCAGTACAAACTCTGCACTGCCGGGTCCTGAGCAATCGCCGGACATCATTTTGTGGTTTTGGATGTAAATGCCATCCGTGGTGGTATAACCTACGGTATAACCCTTCATTTTGACCATATGGGCCATGAGGCGGGTGGTCGTCGTTTTTCCGTTGGTGCCCGTGACCCCGATGATCGGGATCCGGGAGGGTGAGCCCGGAGGATAGAGCATGTCTATGACCGGCGCTGCCACGTTGCGGGGCAGACCCTCGGCCGGGGCCAGGTGCATGCGGAATCCGGGGCCGGCATTGACCTCGATCACGGCTCCGCGGGTCTCGCTGACCGGGGCGCTGATGTCGGTGGTCATAAAATCAATGCCACAGATGTCCAGGCCCACAATCCGGGATATTCGCTCCGCCATGAAGACGATGCTGGGATGAACCATGTCCGTGACATCCACCGATGTGCCACCCGTACTCAGGTTGGCCGTATCCTTGAGAACGACCACCTGGCCGGCGGGAGGAACCGAATCCAGATTCAGGTTTTGAATGGAGAGTTGCTTGCGGGTGATATCGTCCACGGTGATGCTGGTGAGCACTTTCTCATGGCCATAGCCTCTTCTCGGATCCGAGTTGGCGATGTCGATGAGCTGCTGAACTGTATTTTTTCCATCCGCCATCACCTGAGCCGGCAACCTCTTGGCAGCGGCTACCATCCGGTGGTTGATGACCAGGATGCGGTAATCTTCTCCTGTGATGAACTGCTCCACGATGACAGAAGAAGAGATTCTTTTAGCCAGATCAAAGGCTGCCAGGGCCTGATTCCAATCCCGTATATCCGTGGTCACGCCCCTTCCATGGTTGCCGTCGATCGGTTTTATGACCAGGGGATAGCCCAGATCGTCCACCGCTTCTTTCAGTCCTGCCTCAGACCGTATGATCTCTCCCTTGGGTACGGGAATTTCTGCCTGGGCCAGCAGGTATTTGGTGTCCTCCTTGTCCTTGGCTATATCCACGCCTATGCTGGAGGTCTGGCTGGTGACCGTGGCCTGGATCCTGCGCTGGTTGCGGCCATAACCGAGCTGACACAGGCTGTATTTGTTGAGCCTGATCCAGGGTATGCCCCTGGAGGCAGCCTCCTCTATGATGGAACCTGTGCTGGGACCCAGCCTGGAGCTTTCCCTCAGTTTGCGCATCTCCATGATGTCCTCCTCGACGTCGTACTCCCGGCCCTCCACCAGGGCCTGTGCAATGCGCACGGCTGATTTGGCCGCAAAGACACCTACCTTTTCCTCTGCGTAATCAAAGACCACATGGTAAACTCCTTCCTCTCCATAGGAACGGGTCCTGCCGAATCCTACGTCCATGCCGGCCAAACTCTGGATCTCCAGCGCAATATGCTCGATGACATGGCCCATCCAGGTGCCTTCCTCCACCCTGTGGTAGAAGCCCCCCGGCCTTCCTTCCGAGCAACGATGCTCGTACATCCCGGGCAACATTTTTTTGAGCCGGTCCAGAAACCCCGGAATCTGGTGGGTTGGGCTTTGTTCCAATTCTTCCAGGTCGAGCACCATGACGATGAGTTTGTGGCGGCGCACGGACCAGTAGTTGGGCCCCCGCATGACATTTATCTCTTTGATTCGCATATAGATAGGACTTTATTCGGATTTCAATGTGAATTTATCGTGAAGCAATCGTAACAGTTGATTTAGTTTTGCGGTATATTTTATGGACAATTATACGGCTTTTAAGGGAACCCTGATCCCAATCGGCGGGAATGAAGACAAGGGCAGTGGTCCCAACGAGATGTACACCCATGATTTCATTCAGGAAGGCATTCTGGCCAACGTGGTCAAGGAAAGCGGAGGCACCAATGCCCGCATTGTGGTGATCACCACCGCTTCGCGGATACCCCACGAAGTCGGGGAGAATTATCTTTCGGCCTTTCATTCGCTGGGATGCGATCAGGTAGACATCCTGGACATCCGCAATCATGCCCAGGCTGAATCGCCGTCCAGTCTCCGCCTGATCGAAAATGCCGACTGCCTGATGTTTTCCGGGGGAGACCAGAGCGAAATCCTCCGCCAGATCGGCGGCACCCTGATGCACGACCTGCTTTTGGCAAAACTCAGGGAATCCGAATTCGTCCTGGCCGGCACCAGTGCCGGGGCGATGTGCATGAGTCAGGAGATGATTGCAGGAGGATCGTCACCGGATGCCCTGAGAAAGGGGAATGTCAAGATGAAACGCGGCATGGGATTTATTCGGGAGGCCATCATCGACTCGCACTTTATCCAGCGGGGCCGGTTTGGACGTCTTGCAGAGGCCATGGCTCAGTTTCCATCCCTGCTCGGCATCGGACTGGCCGAGGACACGGCCATTGTCATCAAGAATTCGGACAGCTGCCGCGTGATCGGATCCGGCATGGTCATCCTGTTTGACGCGACCTCGCTGACGCACAACCGCT
Source organism: uncultured Saprospiraceae bacterium (assembly GCA_964465435.1). Lineage (GTDB taxonomy): Bacteria > Bacteroidota > Bacteroidia > Chitinophagales > Saprospiraceae > Vicinibacter. The sequence goes on from CAYXKO010000002.1 coordinate 7,963, forward strand.
TTATCGAACTGACCCCCGAAACGCCCTTGTCCATTGCCAATCTCACCACCCACATCCTGGCTCATGGAGACCGCTTCAGCCTTCAGAGCCGCACCATCCAGATCCTGGAGTCTGGAAATACGGTGCCCATGGGTTAAGATTCGTTGATATCGATTTTCTGTATTTACTTTTCCCATGCCGCGGTCCTGAGTCAGGCTCAAGATTCTTGCAACTATTAGCATTACCTCTTCTTCAATCGTCCGGACTCAAAATACCGGCAGGCAGTTTGCACTCTTGTCCCGGACATCCTGAACACGGGAAAACAATATTGAACACGGGGAAAGAAAGAACCGCTATTGGGGCTCAATTCTGATCTCCTGAATGGTGCCGGAACCCCCGGACTCCTCCGCATAGATCGTCACGCGAAAAACCTTGCCCTGGGTGCTGGTGTACTGGGCAATGTGGTACTGGGACTCATTGGACCTGGAAGCCCCTTTGTGCAGAGGATTTATGGATTTGGGCGGATGTGCCTCCATGAATGAGCGGATCGCCTGGATGGCCTCGGATTTGTCCAGATAGGCCACCCGGCCGTTGTGGCTGTACTCGACCTTTTTGTCCATCAGATTCATCAGAGAATTGTAGTCCGATCTGGACATGGCTTCAAACGCCGGGTGCCTGGTCTGGGCATGGGCGTTGTGGATGAGGGCCAGCCAAAGGAAAATGATGATTTTGGACATCCGGTGTGTTTTGAGTCAAAACGTAAATTTAGTGATATTCGTTCCTCTCGGTGAAAATTATTTAAATGCCGGACCGGCAAAAAAACTGCAACTTTCGCTTTGAAAGAGACGTTTGAAGGCTTATGAACAAAGTCATGCTTGTGGTACTGGATGGATGGGGGCTTGGCCAGGTACCCGAGGCGGATGCCATCCATCAGGCCCATACACCCTTTGTGGACGAATTGATGAAGACCTGCCCCTGGTCGACCTTGGTCACCCATGGGGAGGCAGTAGGATTGCCGGAAGGACAGTTTGGAAACTCCGAGGTGGGCCATGTGCATCTGGGTGCAGGCAGGAAGGTATATCAGGACCTGGGACTGATCGACCATGCCATAAAGGATGGCAGCCTGGCCGGGAAGCCGGTCGTGGATGAGCTGGCCGCATATTGCCAGAACCAGCAAAAGCCCCTGCATCTGATCGGCCTGGTGTCCGACGGAGGTGTGCACAGCCACATCCGGCACCTGATGGGCGTGGTTGATATTTTGGAAAAGAAGGGCCTGGAAAAAATCTACATTCATGCCATCCTGGATGGCCGGGACACGGATCCCCATGCAGGCAGGCATTACCTGAGACAGCTGGGCGATTTTTTAAAAGGACGCAGATCCCGTTTGGTCAGCATTATAGGCCGCTACTATGCCATGGACCGGGACAAGAGATGGGAGCGTACGGCTGAGGCCTACAGGCTTTTCACGCGGGGTGAAGGAATTCTGAGTTCTGATCTGATCTCAAGCCTGGAGCAAAGTTACCGGGATGGAGTGACAGATGAATTTGTCAAGGCGACGATCCTGCAGGAGGCTGCAGAAGCCGGGCATTTCATTCATCCGGATGATGCCGTGCTGTGCATTAACTTTCGCACCGACCGGCTCCGGCAGTTGACCGAAGTCCTGACCCAGCAGTCGCATCCGGATCACGCCATGTCCACTTTGCCCCTGTACTATCTGACCATGACCCGTTATGACGATTCCTATACCGGAGTGCGGGTGATCTTTGAAAAACAGGACCTCAAGGAAACGCTGGGAGAAATGGTCTCTCGCTATGGAGGCACCCAACTGCGCATCGCAGAGACCGAAAAATATCCCCACGTAAGCTTTTTTTTCAGCGGGGGCAGGGAGGCCGTATTTGCAGGAGAAAAGAGGATACTCATACCTTCTCCCAAAGTGGCTACCTACGATCTGCAACCCGAGATGTCCGCAGCCGGGGTTACGGATGCCCTGATCAAGGAAATCAATGAAAACGTTCCAGACTTTGTTTGCGTCAATTATGCCAATACGGACATGGTGGGACATACGGGCGTTTTTTCTGCGGTGGTGAAAGCAGCCGAGACGGTGGACTTTTGTCTGAGCAGGCTGATCCCGCTTGCAAGGGAAAAACAATATCAGATCCTGATCCTTGCCGATCACGGCAACGGCGAACTGATGATCAATCCGGACGGCAGTCCGCATACGGCACACACCATGAATCCGGTACCCTGTATCCTGATCAGCCACCAAAGCGGACTGAAAGTCGGCAAGGGCGGCCTGGCGGATATTGCACCTACCCTGCTGGAATTAATGGGCCTTCCGGTCCCTGCATCCATGACGGGTTCATCGCTTTTATTGCAGGAGGAAAAAGCAGGGAAGTAAATGGGGATCCTGACTTATTTTCACCGGCCGGCGGGGCTTGCTTATCTGTTTGGCGTCTTTGTATGCCTGACAGCCTGTGCCCGGATAGAAGGCCTTACCGGCGGCCCCAAGGATGTGAACCCCCCTGAGGTGGTTTGGGAGAAATCGAGTCCAAACCTGCAAACCTCATACAGGCCCAGGGAGATCAGGCTGAGCTTTAACGAATTTGTGGCGCTCAACAACATTCAGCAAAACCTGCTGGTCACTCCCTCGCTGGCAAACAACCCCAAATTCAAACTCAAGGGCAAAACGCTGACCATCCAGCTGGACGATCAGGAGGTATTGAGGGAAAGCACTACTTATGTTTTTCAATTCGGAGAATCAGTGCGCGATATTACGGAGCGAAATCCTGCCAAAAATCTCAGGTACATTTTCTCCACAGGAGATAAGATCGATTCACTGAACCTGAGCGGTGCCGTGTATCAGTCAGAGACCCTGGAGCCCTCCAAAAACACCCTGGTCTGTGTTTATTTTGGCAGTGCTGATTCCGTGTTTACTTCCAGGAAACCGGACCTGTTCACCCGTACCGGCGACGACGGTTCTTTCAGCCTGCAATACCTCAAGGCAGGCGATTACAGGGTCTTTGCGCTTACCGACAACAACCAGAATCTGTATTACGATCTTCCGGACGAGGCCTTTGCATTCCTGGAGTTTCCGGTGCAGGTAAATGCAGATTCATCCAGGCCCTTGAAACTATATCTTTCAGCCAGTCCCCTGCCGGCAAAGATCGCACGAAAAACACTGAATGAAGGACCGGTCAAACTGGTATTCAACAGAAAGGTACATTCCGTTGAATGGCAGGCTGAGGGGGCCACCTACCAGTCCTCAAAACTATACGGAGACAGCCTGTACCTGTGGTACCAATCGACGGATACGCTGCGCAGCATCCTGAGTTATGACGGATTCAGGGATACAATTGAGCTTCCCCCTTATGTGTATAGGGGATCGGAAACGGGCAGTTTTAAGGTCAGGTTTTCCACCAGACTCATCAAGCCGGATGGGAGACTGAATCTCGAATGCAAACTTCCGGTTGCCGGCTATAATCCGGCAGGCTTTCGGACCGTGCCGGCCCTGCCGTTCTCGATCGTCCGCGACAGCCTGGATCCCTTGACCCTGAGCCTGCAGTTTAGTTCCGGAAGGAAGGAGAAATTCAGCCTGGTCCTGGACTCCGCATGTGTCAGGTTGCTGGACGGCGCCGTGAATCAACCCGACAGCGTTGATATTACGGTACTGAAGAGAGAGTCCTTGTCCACCCTGTTGTTGCGCGTGGAGGGACTGAGGCCGGGATCTTCTTACCTGATCCAGATCAGGGAAAAGAAACGCGTGGTGGCAGAGGCTTATCTTGTGCCTTCGGAAGCAGTATGGTCCGGAACCTTCGGGCAGCTGGATCCCGGCAAATACCAACTATATCTGATCGAAGACGAAAACAAAGACAAAATCTGGAGTGCCGGCAACTTCAGCCTCCGTCGTCAGCCTGAAAAAGTCAGGGTGTGGCAAATGGAAGAGCTCAGACCGGACTGGGAAATAGAACAAAAAATAATTTTGGAATAATGCTGTTGCGCACAACTGAACTATACAAAAAATACGGGGCCAGGACGGTGGTCAGCGGGGTTTCCATCCAGCTCGAGCAAGGAGAGATAGTCGGGCTCCTGGGACCCAACGGAGCAGGAAAAACCACCACTTTTTACATGATCGTCGGATTCATCACGCCCAACGAGGGCAAGGTGTTTCTCGATGACATGGAGATCACCCACGATCCCATGTACATCAGGGCCAGAAAAGGAGTGGGCTATCTGCCCCAGGAACCATCTGTATTCAGAAAGCTGAGCGTGGAGGATAACATCAAGGCCATCCTGGAGATGACCGGGATCAGTCGTCAGGAGCAGCACGACCGGTTGGAAAATCTGATCGATGAATTTGCCCTGCACAAGGTCAGAAAAAATCCGGGCGATTCCCTGTCCGGAGGCGAACGCCGTCGCACGGAGATAGCCAGGGCGCTGGCCTCCAACCCCAGGTTTATTTTGCTGGATGAACCCTTTGCGGGAATAGATCCCATCGCAGTGGAGGACATTCAGTCCATCGTGGAAAAACTGAAACACAAGAACATCGGGATCCTCATCACAGACCACAACGTACAGGAGACGCTTTCCATCACAGACAGGGCTTACCTGATCTTTGAAGGAAAGATCCTGATGAGCGGGACCGCTGAAGAGCTGGCTGCCGATGAGCGCGTCCGGAAGGTGTACCTGGGACAGAGTTTCGAACTGAAAAAGAAAAAATCGATTGCAGAATGAGAGTGTTTGCATTCCTGTTCCTCCTTCAACTCTTTTCTTCCTGCAGCGGAGACTCGGGAGAAACAGAGGTCCGTTCCTTTCAGATCGCCGACAGCTTGTTTCAGCAACACACCTCGGATTATTTCAAGGAAGCGGATTCACTTTGTCAAGTGATGAATGAAACGGAATTACAGCGCTGGGTGGATTCCCTGCTGGAGCAAAGGAGAAGGGAAGTGGAAATGCTGAGAAGATGAAAGCTTTAAACGTCATGTTCAAATTCGCAGTTTTTATTGCGATCGCCGGCTGTGGTCAGGCTGACGAGCGGAAGATCGCGGCGCTTGCGGAGAAAAAGTTAACAGAGCGAAAGGAAAAATTCATCCTGGAAAGGATGCAGGAATGCAACCGGAGGACCATGAGCAGGGCACAGGCGATCGCGGATTCCATCCTGAGAATTGAATCCAAGATCCAGAAATTCGACAGCATACCCGTGCCATATGATACATTCAAGCCGGAGAGACCGGAGATCCAGTTTCCTGAATTTGTAAGGCCAGAGCGGAAGCTGGCAGACAGCCTGAACCGAAAATAGCAGATGATCCTTATCCGGAAATTGAATTACTTTTTCTATCCGGAATATTCAACCCAATAAATGGAAACTAATCCCTATGCCTGGAAGAAGAAATAAGATCCAAATTATTTAACCAGCTTTGCCTCAGCAGCCTGTAGCACGTATTTTTTTGACTCTCCAAGGCTGATAAAGCCCACTGCGGCGCAGTTTTTAGCGATCCAGAGCTTATTGTCCTGGGGAGGCAGAACAAACTCAAAGGATTTAGAAACGCTTTCTCCTGATTTCATGGAATCAGCGATCTTGACCCCACCCACGGGCGTCAATGCCTTGCGCAAAACGTGCTCCTGAATGTAGTTGGGTATTTTTCCGGTCAGGCTCAGCTGCGTGATGCTGATGCCCGATTCGGTCACCACGGCATGGGCATGCACGGGTTCATTGATGTCCTGTCTTGCGATGGCCGTGAGCGTCATCGCCATTTTTCTGGAGGAGCTGTCATAATCAACAGAAATCCTCAGATCTGCCTGATGACTTGCCTTGAGTTCCCGGTCCACAAAGGTGTTCCAGGTATCCGGGCGGCTGATGCGTATGTTTCTGTTTTCGGGAAACAAATTGCGGTTGAAGGCGGCCTCGGGTTTTGCTCCGCGGCCCAGGAAAATCTCGATGTTTTCAGCATCATCGGTGAACAGATTGGGATCAGCGGGATCTGCCGGTGCGGACAGGAACTTTGAATGGAGGCCCACCACCACCACATTGTCCGGATATTTATCGAGTATGGCCTTGAGCTCTGCAGAGCCAGCCGGGCAATTGGTGCAGGATGCGCCTGTGAATTCCTCGATCAGAATCACGCGTTCGGATTTTATGCCTCCGCTGTCCGGAATGGGAACCGGTTGCTCCCATTCTGAGCAGGAAAACGTAAAGAGCGCCAAAGTGCATGCGAGAAAAAGGGGATTCATCATTTTAGAACCTTTCATATCAAAGATATTTTTTCATCTGAGATTAAAAATTGGAAGTGATGGATGCGCGGAATCCGCTGAATGCAGGTTCAAGTCTGCATATGCCACCTGAGCAAACGATGCCCTGGATCTGCTTGACGTAGCGCAATCCGATCCGGTTGTTGCCATAGTTGAACACCATGCCGGCCGTGGGATAAAACAGTTTCTTTCCATCCTTCGGGTGATAGGTGTTGTACATACCTGAAATTTCGAAAAGCCAGTGAGGGCTGATGCCCAGCTCTGCCAGTCCATAGACCCAGGATCCGATGTCGTGTTTGTTGTGCATGTACTGGGTCTCTACCCGCAAAGAGGTTTTTTCATTGAAGTAATAGAGAAACTCGGCATACGGCGTGAAGGTCTCCACCATGGGTTCTGTGGCGGGTTTACCAAAGTATAGGGCCACATTGACCTCCTGGCGCTGAAGTCCGAGCGAAAGCTGATATGCATCTTCCTGTTTATAAACGACCTCTCCATTGATTTCCTTATAAAATTGCTTGTCAAAATTCAGGTCGCGGATGTCGGAGAAGTTCAGAGAAAAATTCCAATGACTTCCAAGGCTGTACTTGAGGTCGATCTGGTAGGCCATTTCATTCAAAAACTGGGTTGCCGGAAAGTAATAGGAGGTGAGGCGGTAGGTGTTGATGCGAGCCATCGGAGGAATGTAGGCGATCAGTCCGCGGTTGGCGGCCAGCGGGTCGATCCGGTGGTCTGCCCTAAAATCAAATCCGTCCGTCCTTTTGCCCTCCAGGGTAATGCCCAGGTTGTGCGCGGCATAGCCTATGCTGGTATAGAATACGGAACCATTCGTCTTTTCGTACTTGCCAAGGCTCGTTTCTCCTTTGGGCAGGGACCTTACGGCCAGCGGGTTGTAAATGAGCGAGGAGGGCTTGAAAGCGGCCTCTGCATACCAGCTGATGGGACCGTAGTTTAAGGTATTGTATAAGGTAAAGGCGTTGGTATTGTAGCTGGGGTTGAATTGGTCTGCGATCTGATAACCTGCTGCAATGTTGGCCTGGTCCTGCACCTGCTCGTCGGAGAAGGTCCGGTTGATGAATCCGGCGCCCGGTGCGATCGACCATTTGCTGCTGTCTGAGGGGCTATAAAATCCATTGAACATGGCACCCTTGATGACTGAATTGTACACGCTGAACAGGTTGCGCTGCTTGCCGGTAAAGGCCTTTGCGCTCCAGTTGTCATTGATCGTGTATTTGACCGAGGCGCCGAGCAAGGCATTATCGATAAGCTGGGACCGCTCTTCCCAGGCACGGTATATGATCCCGGAGCCGATCTGGTCGTACAGATAGCCCACGGTCATGTCCAGGCGGTTGATCTCCTTGTTGATAAACCACCTGCCTATGCCCTGGGCCGTGTAGGAGCCCTGCGGGTAGAGCAGATTGGAGTTGTTGAAAAGGTCGAAGCGAACCCCGGCGTTGAATCCCGCGTAGGATGCATTGAGGTCAAACCAGGTCTCCGCACCAAACAACTGGTAGTCGTATTGGGGAATGTTGGCGGCACCGATCTGGCTGTCCCTGATAAAGACGTTGGCATTGGCCTGAAAACCTCCAAAAACCAGCAGGGATTCCTGGCTTTCCAAACGGGCGACAAAGAGGCTTAAGCAACTGAATATGATGGCCTTAGAAAGTTGGTTAATCATTCGTTAAATTCAATTTCAGGCCCCAAATTAGTGGAATTAATCCATCAACTTTACGTTTTTATTATCAAATCCAGATCCAGATGTCCACATTAAAATCTTTCTTAATCTGTATTTCAATCGCATTGTTCTCCTTTACGCCTTCCGAGCGGAAGTTTCCAGCACTGACCCTGAAGACGCTCGATGGCCGCGCATACGATATGAACAAGAGTTTTTCCAAGAACAAGCTTACGGTCATCAGTTTCTGGGCGACCTGGTGTTCCCCCTGTAAAAAAGAGCTGGACTCCATGAAGAGCCTCTATCAGAGCTGGAAATCCAGTGGCATCGAGGTGGTGGCCGTGACCATTGACGATATTCAGCAGCTGAACAAAGTGAAGCCCATGGTAGAACAAAAGAAGTGGGATTATACCGTTCTTTCAGACGTAAACCGCGAAAGCCTCAAGAAACTGGGATTCCAGTCAGTACCTCAGACCTTTGTGGTGGATGCTGCCGGCAATATCGTATATTCCCATTCAGGCTATACGCCGGGAGACGAGCACAGCCTGGACAAGAAGCTGAAGTCCATGCTTTGATCTCTCCTTTGAGGTCCTCCTTAAAATTTTTGATTTAAACGCATTCCGGATCGAAATGGGCAAGCCATGATTCCTGTACCAGGGGGCATTGTTTGTTTTGCTCCAGAAACTGAAAGAATTCTTCCCGGCCATACAGGTCTGCGCCCATGCTTCTGAGGTGCGGGGTGTCCTGCTGGCAGTCGATGCGGTCGAATTCTTTTTTCTGAAGCAGCTTGCACAAGCTGATCAATCCGTATTTAGAGGCATTGGGCACCTTGGCAAACATCGATTCCCCACAGAACATCTTTCCGAGGGCAAGTCCATAGAGTCCGCCGACCAGGGAGCCGGACTGCCAGACCTCTACCGAATGAGCCAGTCCCAACTGATGTAATTTCAAAAATGCCTCCATAATGTCGTAATGGATCCAGCTGCCTCTTTGACCTTTGCGATGGATCGTCCTGCAGGCCTGCATCACTTCCAGAAAACACTTGTCAAAGCTGATTTGAAACGCAGACCGGTTGATCAGGGACCTCATGCTTTTGGATATCCGGACTCCGGAGGGGATCAGCATCAGTCGTGGGGTCAGGCACCACCAGGCAATATCCTCTCCATGGTCGTACCAGGGAAATATTCCATTTTGGTATGCCAGGATGATTCTTTCGGGGGACAGGTCACCGCCTATTGCAAGGATGCCTGTTGGCTCGGCCAGGGAAGGATGTGGAAAAACTATTTCTTGATCCGGCAGTCTGAATACCGGCACCTGGATCAGACTTTGATGGTTTCCAGAACTGCGGAAAGCCCTCTTTCGCACAAGGCGTCTTTCATGGGTCTGAGCACCTCAAACACGCCTCTTTTTACACTGGCCTTGCCATTGAAGTGCACGATCATGGAGAGTTGCTCCGCCTGCTCAAAACTGTGTTTGCAAACCTCCATAAAGCATTCAATGACCCAATCAAAGGTATTCACGTCATCGTTGTACACAATGATTTCAGACACTTCGCCGATGTGTTCCTCTGTGAGCACATCATCTTCCAGGTCTTTCCAGGGTTGAGATTCTGAATGGTTCATGGCAAATTCAGCTTAAGGATTCCAGGGTTTGATTTATAAGGACGAAATTAGGCAGTTCTCCGGCATTTTCCAAAATTTCCGCGTATTTTATCAAACCATTTTTGTCGATCAGGAAAGCAGATCTTTTGGACACACCCTTCAACCCAAGCGGGAACTCTTCATAAAGGCATCCGTAAGAGGAAGATATGGTTTTGTTAAAATCGGAGAGCAGAAGAAAGGGCAGATTTTGTTCTTCCTTGAATTTTCTGAGTGCATGGGGACTGTCCACCGAAATTCCGATGACCTCGGCATTGAGACCCTCATAACGGGAAATGTCATCGCGCATCATGCAGAGTTCCTTGGTGCAGACTCCCGTGAAGGCAAATGGAAAGAACAGGAGCAGGACATTTTTGCCGTGGAAGTCGGAGAGGGACACCATGTTGCGATCCGTGGAAACAGCTGTAAATGCGGGGGCTTTATCGCCAATTTGTAAAATTTTCACTGCCTTTTGTTTTAAGAGGGCACAAAAATAGATATTTGCATGGATTTGCAAAATTTGAGGCCGTCTTTTTTGGCTTGGTTCCAAGAAGTGAAAAGATGACAATCGAATTTCCTGAAAAATAAATGAAGCCAGTCACCAGGTCTTACCTTTTTGTTCACACTGCTGTTTTCCTGTTTGGATTTACGGGCATTCTGGGTCACGTCATAGAATTGCCGGCGGTAACCCTGGTGTGGTGGCGTGCGATGCTGACCTGGATCCTGATGCTTCCCCTGATGGTCCACCAGGGCTTGATCAGGGAGTTGACCGCAAAGAACCTGAAAATATTCGGTAGCATCGGCGTGGTGGTGGCCCTGCATTGGATCTGTTTCTATGGGTCCATCAAACTGGCCAATTCATCGGTGGCCATGATCTGTCTTTCCACCATATCCGTGATGACCGCTTTTTTTGAGGCATGGCTCAACAGGCGGCCTGTGCTCTGGAAGGATGCATTGATCGGCATAGCCATCATCCCGGGCATACTGCTCATCAACGGCACGATCTCCGGGGACTTCAGACTGGGCTTTCTGGTCGGAATGCTCGCTGCGGCTCTTTCTGCCATCTTTGCCACGCTGAATAAGAAATACATACGAAACTCAGAATCACTTTCCATAACCTGGATCGAGATGTTCTCCGTCTGGCTCTTTATCAGTTTGTTGTTGCCGGGAATCTATGCCTGGACCCCGGAGGCCAAATTCTGGCCGGATGAATCGGACTGGTTTTACCTGATCATCCTTTCTGTGCTGTGCACGGTGGTGCCCTATGCCCTGGCACTGAAATCCATGAAAAACCTCTCTGCATTCAGCGCCATGCTTGCTTTCAACATGGAGACCATATATGGGATTCTGCTTTCGATCATCATTTTGCAGGAACACCGCCAAATGAACGGCTGGTTTTATGTAGGAGTTTTTCTGATCCTCAGTACGGTATTTCTCCATCCATTGATCAGCATGAAATACCAAAACCAATCGGGTCAGGCCTCCTGAAAAAATAAAATTAAATAAATTTCGACCATGCATACCGGTAAAAATTACACCTGGACCGAGGTCATTCTCTGGACCCGTTTTGATCTGCTCAAGTTATTTATAATTTCGCTGGTACCCACCGTCCTGTACGTATACTTTCAGTGGAGCTGGCTGGCGCTGCCCTGGTTGCCCGTTGCCTTGCTGGGTACGGCGGTCGCTTTTGTGGTTGGATTCAAAAACAACGCGTCCTATGACAGGCTCTGGGAGGCAAGGCAGATCTGGGGAGGGATACTCAACGCAAGCAGATCCTGGGGCATTCTGGTAAAAGATTTTGTCACCAACCGACTGGTGAAAGACTCCATCCGTACTGAAGAAGTGGAGAGAATCCAGAAAATTCTGGTCGACAGGCATCTGGGCTGGGTGACCGCGCTCAGGTTTCAATTGCGCGAGCCGAGGATCTGGGAAGCTATTTACAAAGCCCACAATCAGGAATACAGGAACAAGTGGTTTTCGGTTGAGGAACACGAACATAAACTGGAGGATGAACCAAAACAGTATTTGTCCCCTGCTGAGTACGATCTGATCCTCAGGAAATCCAACAAGGCAGCGCAGATCATTGGCTTGCAATCCTCGCATCTTAAAAATCTGATGGAGACCGGATTGATCGAGGATTTTCGCCATATGGAGATGGAGAGTCTGCTGAGGGAATTGTACAATTTTCAGGGTGCGGCAGAAAGGATCAAGAACTTTCCCTATCCCCGGCAATATGCCACCCTCAACCTTTGGTTCATTAAACTTTTTGTGGTTTTACTTCCCCTGGGCATGCTAAACGAATTCAATAAAATGGGAGAGAACTACGTGTGGCTTACCATTCCTTTCAGCGTACTTTGCGGATGGGTATTTACCACCATGGAGAAAATAGGAGAGGCTTCCGAGAGTCCTTTTGAGGGCAGAGCCAATGACGTGCCCATCACTTCCATCAGCAGGACGATCGAGATCGATTTGCGCGAGATGTTTAACGAGGCGGATGTGCCTCCTCCGATGAAGCCGGTGAATCAAATTCTCTCCTAGAGAGGATGGTGTTTTTGGAGGCGTATCTTTTATTTCAGAATGTCATGTAAAGAAATCCGGTGCCTGCATGCCGGCTGCATCATTCCATGAAGGAAATGCACAGGTTGCTCATTTAAAATTCGTCTGATTGCAACCCATATTCAGATCTATTAAAAAACAAAAGGCCGTTCACGTCGAACGGCCTTTGCATGAGAAGGTAAAACCAGTGTTGTAATTCTGTCTTTTTACAGCAGATCGGCCATTTCACGGCAGATGGACTTATATGCAGATCCCTCGTAGTTCAGTTGTTTGAACAAGGTTTTAGCAATATGCCTTCCACCCGGGATCATGGTGACGGAGACCGCGTAGTAAAATCGGACGTCATCCCTGAACTCCTCGAGTCCCTGTGCACCCGATGCGGCCAGGCGATAGTTGATCCTGGAAAAATTACTGGCTGCCGGGCCGTAGAATCCGCGGCTCAGTTGTGTCAGCCCAAGCAGATACCGGGCCAGGTCGTTGTTTGGATTTGAGATCACATGCCTTCCCAGTATTTTCTGAGCGGTTTCAAATTCATACTTTTCGATGTGTCCGGCGGCGAGTCTGATTATTTCCTCTGACTGCCGGTTGTTGGCTTCACTTTCAAAATCCTCTGAACCCAAAGAGGCATTCAGACCGGAGTTTGCTTCGAGATCTTTCAGGGCGGACAATTTTTCGAAGAATTCAGGACTCATCAGCTGGGATTTGACCATCAGGTTAACCCAGGATGCGTTGAAGTTTTTCACCAACCTGGTATCGGGATTTTGCAGACCTGCGCCCGTGCCTGAGTGATTGGATTGTGCGACGATTAATTGAGTAAATAAACCCAAGAAGATTGAAAGAAACATTGACTTTTTCATGATGAAATGATTTTTTTGGTTGAAGTAAATTTTGATTTCAATTGCTTATTTACCTATATGGTGCAGGGAGTGGAAAAAAATTAAGCTTGCTTGCAAAATATTTTTTTGTGATCCCGTGAATCAGGATTTGGGGAGGAAAAGGAGTAAATCCAATACATTTTATAATATAAGTACAATCAAGTATGCGATCTGCCTTGCAACGCATACTTGCCGGCTATGTCCTGGAAATAGTTCTTTTAAGTTCCTATGGCTCAAATTGATATATATATTTTCGAGAATTTCGGATCCTCACCCTTAATTTACGGATTCATTTTACACCATATAGACAGAAGCTTATGTGTAAGTCCTGCGAATCATTCCAGTCTGAGATCCTGAAGGGAGAGGAAGGCAGAAAAAATACCGCCCGGCTTCTTTTTGAGGAGGAGGCCATCCGGAAAAATGCCCGTCATTTTTTCCGGAAGTACGAGAGGCATGTGTCGGCTCTGTATGAGAGTTGGGAGGAGTTTTACATTGAGATCGTGTTGAGGATCTTCAAGGAGAAGGAAGCCGGCAGGGGTCCGAGGGAAAATTGCGAAGGCTATTACTTTAAACTTACCCGAAATGTTTGCGAAGAGATGGTGCGGATGGCCGACCGAAGGAAGTCTGTAGAGGATCATCTGGGAAGACTGGATGAACTGAGCGGCGACCCTTATATCATTGAAAAGGTTAAAAAGTACATCTTTAAGATGGATTGCAAATGTTCTCATTTGATGTATCACTATCACATCGAAGAGCAGTTGGTCAGGGACCGTGAACAATTGGTAAAGATCCTGGCAGATAAATGCGGACGAGAATATACCAGCGGCTCCATCCCGGTCCATCTCAGTGGCTGTCTTGGCAAGCTGTCCGATCTGATCGAGGAAGATCAGGATAAATTGTTTGTTGAATAAAGGAATATCTTATGGAATCAGAAAATAAATTCAGAATCAAATCCTATCTGGACGGAAAGATGAGTTCCTCAGAGCAAGCAGCATTTGAGAAAGACCTGCGCGAAGATTCCGATCTGAAAAAATCATTTGTCGCAGAACTGTTCAGGAGTTTGCAAGGAGACACAGGCGAGGATGCACAAACCCGCGAGATGCTCAGATCCGTGTATGCGGAAATGCCTCCCATCAAGGCGGAGGATGACAGCAAGTCCGGCACCATCCGGTTTTTTGTCAAAGGGTGGATCGCCTATGCGGTTGCTGCGAGCCTGATCCTGGCGGTGACTTATTTCACCATCTTTATTCAAAAGAACGATGTAACGGAAAGCCAGGAAATGTATGCCTACATGAGCACACCGGTCAGTATGGAGCGCGCCTCGGCCGGGGACATGAGCATCCATGAAAGAGCTTCTTATTTTTACTTCCAGGAAAAACCCCTGATTGACAGTCTGATCCCCATGGCGGGTGCCTGCAATGGTTTTTGCGTGCCCAGGTACTACCTGGCTCATGCCTACCTGAAGACAGGTCAGTTCGACAAGGCCCATGCCTTGTTTGGCGATCTGATCAGCGAAATACAGCGGATCAACGACGTGCCCCAACTGCAGGGCAGGGAGCCGGAGCTCAGGTTCAATGCACTCGTAGCCGAAGCAGCAGCCACGGGCAACCGGACCAAAGTGCAGTCAGAACTCATGAAACTGATACAGGAACTCAAAAAGAGCGATTCACTGTACCACCTGGCCATTCGTTTCAAGGGGGCTTTGCAGTGATACCAATCAAATGCAAGACCGCAGTTTATTGAGAAAAATCTGATCAGAAATCCAGTCCAAGCGACAGGTGGGCCATAGGTTTTTGTAAGCCTTTCAGGTCAACGGGCCAGCCATAGTCAAAGCGGACAAAGTACCCGAACAAGGCACCTCTCAGGCCCAGGCCGGTGCTGCTGATCACGGGATTCCGTTTGAATTTCAGATCTACTTCCACAGCCGGGTTGCTGACCCTGGCAGACACGATCTCCGCCTTGCGCAGATCGGGCAGAAAACCATTCCACGACATACCTGCGTCCACAAAGCCTACCAGCTGCAGGTTTCTCAAAACGCTGTTTCTCCAGCTGTGGCCCAGAATGTACTGGAAAAAGGGAATTCTCAATTCGGAGCTGAAGACCATCGAGGAACTGCCTCTTCTGGCCCCGAGGGGAAAGCCCCTGACCTCGGTGACCTGGTTTGCGAATGCGTAATTCAGATTATCGCCTGTATTATTTTCCGTCGAGTATCTCGGGATGATCCAGTTTTCGGTACCTCCCAGGTGGTTGAGCATGCGCAAGCCGCCAAAGGAGGAGTTGAAATAAAGCCTGTTGCTGAACACGGAATGCCTCAGCACAGGAATGTGGTGTCTCGCATCGAAACCCGCAATGTACAGCATCCCGTCCACAGCCTTGAAATTCCAGCCTTCATTCCGGCTGAGTTGAAACCTCTTCATCACTTCCATAAACACCTTGATCTGTGTGCCCTGTTTGAGGTTGATGCTCAGGCCGAGCGCATCGTCGTAAACGAATTCCAGCCGGGTGCCCAGACTTTGCAGATGGGTCCCGGAACTGTCCAGGGTGATCCGGTCTGTGGCATTGAAATACCGGTGGTCGTTTCTCAAGGTATTGTTGAGTCTGATGCTCCGGTAGGGATCCAGGGCGTACAACAGTTGATAATTGAACAAGACCGTATTGGTCGTTTGTCTGTAGTTGGTAAAGTTGCTGACCGGGATCGTCTCTGATTCACCTTTTCTGTATAGTGCAAATATGTGGTCGAAGCGATTTTTCTGGTTTTGAAACAGCAGGTAGGACTCGGTGCCGGACAGGTTGGTGGGAATCCGGATGCCGGCCTCTATGTGGTAGTTTTCAAATATCTCGCGCACGCGCAGTTTCAGCAAAAGGCCCAGCCTGGGCGGCACGAAATTGCGGTTGAACCCTGCAAAGGTATTCAGTCCCCCAAACAGCAGGTCGTTGTTGAGGTTGGCGCTGGTTTCCTCGATCTGAAACCGGTCCCTGTAGGCAATGGCCTGGTTGGGATTGAATTGTGTCAGAGGGATCCGGTTCTGCCTGGACTGGACGTTTGTGCCCAATGATATTTCATTGTAGTCAATTTTCTTTTTTTGGAAGAAGTTGAGCAGAATTTCGCGCACGTTGGCAGGATCTCCAAACGGGGATTGAAATCGCGTCAGCTGTTGCGTGTCGACCGGCAATTCAAGCGGGACCTCTGAGCTGTCGCCCGGAGTGAATCCTTTCCCCTCTTCTATCTGGGGTGCGGATTTTATCCTTGTGTTCAGGTCTTCCACTCTTCCGAAATATCTGCCTTTCCAGTCCCGGAAGATATTGAGCAGATAGGGATCCCGCTCCTGTGCGGAAAGTTTGTCCAGCTGCGGATGTGAAAGGTCATAGGAGGTGTTGATGCCGCTGATGTAATGGTTTTCGCCGCCGGCGTGGGTGGCCTTCAGGAGCAGCATTTCCGGATTGATGACTTTCAGTTCATCCAGGGAGCCATTCAAAAAAGGAGCCCGCAATTTTGTGAGCTGTCTGGAGCTGTCCGGTATTTTCAAGCGAAATACAGAGAACGGGCCCGTCGGGAGAATGCTGTCCAGCCTGTATTTCACGAGTTCCCCCGAAGTCCTGTTGGAATTGAAATAGGCAAACGTTCCTTCCTGGGTTTTGACCAGTTCAATGCTCAGGTCATCGTACAGGTCATCCGTCAGTTTCTGGTAGCTTCTCGATTTTATCTTATACAGGAACAAATCCGAAAAGCCATTGGTGCTGCCTGAAAAAACCAGCTGATTCCGGTCCAGCACGGCCAGATCGTACACAGCCGTGATGTCATCCGGCAGCCAGGTCTTTACGGTCTCTCCGGTGAGCAGATCCGTCATCGTGATGCGGATCCTGTTTCTGATCTCATCTGCGATGACGCTGAATTTTTCTCCGGGATGTTCGGCATAAACGGGGTATCCGGGATCCGGCACATTGATCTTGTTTCTGTGTCCGGAGCGGTAGATGGTCCTTCTTTCTGACAGGTCCCGGGAGAAAATTCTGATCCGTTTCCGGTTGTTTTGGTCCGTGACCAAAACCCATCCCTTGTGGTTTTCAGAATAGGACAGCCGGTGGATCTGTTCCTCCTTTTTGAGGCGGATCCTCCTGCTTTCCGGCAGACTTGTTTCGGAGCCCGACAACTCCCTTTGGTAGTGACCTGCCCATTCGTCAAACAGTTCGTTGAGATCGCGCTGAAAGACCATCCGGGTAGCCTGAGCCAGATCCTTCTGGATGCGGATGAGGTAAAGCCAGTTGGGTATGGATTTATCCCCATACTGGCTTACGATAAAATTCCAGAAGGATTTGCCGGCGAATGAAGGGTATCTGGATGAGAAATTCCGAAAATTTTTTTTCTGATTCCAGACCCCTGAAAGCAGGGTGAGGTCCTTTGCGGTCCAGCCCTCACCGAGGTATTCTGTCAATCCGGTTTCAAACCAGGGGGGCAGTTTGTAGGAGATCACCTTCTGGATCACCTCCTGAAAGTTGGTGCCCGAGAACATGGAGTTGAAATAGACCTGTACCAGGCCTTTTCTGAGCAGCTTGAGTGCGTGCTGATGGTCTCCGTCAAAATAGACCAATATTTTTTGTTCCTTGGTCCTGGGCTCCAGGTTCCATAATTTGGGCGTATGGAAATGGGACAGGTCCAGGTTGGATTGATGCAGATCTGAAAGGTCTGAGTAGATGATCAGTTCGATCTTTTCCTTGGGGTGATATTCAAAAAGCCCCAATACTTTTTGGTTTTCCTCTTCAGCCAGGTTGATAAAAAAATGGGCTGCGTTGCGTCCTTTTCCATACCAGTAATAAACCAGGTTGGAAGTTTCGTAGATCCACCAATCCGCCTGATCCTTGTTGTATTGCACCTTGTTCTTGCCAAAAACTTCCTGGGCATTTTGGGCAAACAGGACATGGTTGCCGAAGAGGCAAACAGCAATTATTGCGCATCGAATCAGCCGGAATTCCATTATTTTGCGAAAATTATAACGATTTATGGATATCCACTGTTTTTCGGTGAACCCCTTTTATGAAAACACTTATCTCTTCTGGACGGATCCGGAGCAGGCTGTACTGATCGACCCCGGTTTCTACACCCCGGTAGAGGAGCAGCAGTTTCTCATTTTTTTGGAAAACCACGGTTTGACTCTTAGCGAGCTGATCCTGACCCATGCCCACGTGGATCATATATTCGGCTTATCCTTCATTCAGAAAAATTTCGGCCTGAAACCCAGACTGCATGCCTCTGAAATGGCGATCTACAAGTCTGCCAATACTGTGAGCGGCATGTACGGCCTGCGCCAGTTTGATTACCCGGAGCCCGGTGCACATTTGAGCGAAGGTCCCGGTCAGACTTTCGGAGGAATTAAGTTCGACGTGTTCTTTACGCCCGGACACAGTCCGGGCAGCCTTAGTTTTTATGCACCCGATCACGGAGTGCTGTTTTCAGGGGATGTTTTGTTTGAGGGCAGCATTGGCCGGACAGATCTTCCCGGTGGCGATTACGACACCCTGATCCGCTCCATCCGCACCCAGCTCCTCCCGTTGCCGGGACAGACCCGAGTTTATTCAGGACATGGAGGTATCACCACCATCGGTCAGGAAAGGGTGACCAATCCCTTTCTCAATTAAATCAGAAAGTACCTAAAACCATACAGATGTTCCTTTGGAAACTCATAAAGCCGCTCATATTCCGGATGGATCCCGAGAAAGCCCATTATTTCAGCATGAGGCTGTTCTCCCTGGTCCTGTCACTGCCCCTGGTATCGTGGATCTTCAGGAGATCTTTCCAATGCGAAGACGAATCCCTCAATAAAGTGGTGGACGGCCTGCATTACAGGAATCCCGTAGGGCTTGCGGCAGGTTTTGACAAGGATGGCCGCTGGCTTCCGCTCTTGCAGGAGCTGGGCTTTGGTTTTATCGAAGTTGGAACCGTGACGCCCAGGCCTCAGGATGGAAATCCCAAACCGAGGCTGTTCCGTTTGGTCAGGGACCAGTCCGTGATCAACAGGATGGGTTTCAACAACGAAGGGGTTGATGCACTCGTCCGCAGGCTGGAGGCATTTCAGAGCCAAAAAAGGATCATCATCGGCGGCAATATCGGCAAGAACAAGGACACCCCCAACGAGCAGGCTGCGGAGGATTATCTGTATTGTTTCAAGGCGCTTTTTGACCATGTCGATTACTTCACCATCAACGTCTCATCCCCCAATACAGCCGGCCTGAGGGCGCTTCAGGAAAAGGAGCCACTCATTCGTTTGTTGCAGACCATACAGACCGAAAATCATTCCAGGTCCCATCCAAAACCCGTTTATCTCAAGATCGCGCCGGACCTGGATCCGGAGGCCCTCGCCGATGTGCTCGATGCGGTCCATATGACCCGCATCCAGGGCCTGATCCTGACCAATACGACCATCCGGAGGCCCTCTGACCTCATGGAAACGGAATTGGCCAGCGAGACAGGAGGGTTGAGTGGAAAAGCGGTGCGACCCTACTCAGACGAGATCCTGGGATGGGCTCGCCAGGCCGATCCCAACATCACACTTATGGGTGCGGGAGGAATAGCGCTTCCGGAGCATGCCATCCGCAAACTGAAACTGGGTGCGGACCTGGTGCAGGTGTACACCGGAATGATCTTTGAAGGCCCCTGGATGATCCGAAAGATCAAAGAAGGAATTTTGAACTTGCATTCCAAATCTTGAATAAGCTCTTGGAAATTGTCACCTGACAATGTTGATTTTTTGTATATTGGAGGATCGGTCTTTATGAATTACTTGAATAAAGTACAATCCGGGACTCAACATTTCTGTTTCCATGCCTTCCCACAGATCCTCTGAGCTCCATTCATTTTCTTTTTTACCATTTAAATTGAAGAGAATTAGTTTCTCCACCAGTTCCGGCTGACTCAAGTACAAGATATCCGAACAAGGATTTGGATAAAAACAAGGTTTAAAGTTTGGATAATCCGCGACCGCGGTTGTTGCTTTTAATGGAATCCTGAGGTTTTGGGCATCCAGTGGAATTTTTGTACCATCCTGACGGTGGAGGTATGCCTCACACACTTCAAGTTCAGTAAAATCAGGCAAGGCGTTGATGCCGGACTTTCTGAAAAACCGGAATGATCCAACCAGGGAGGAATTGGGAATCTCGTCAGTTGGATTTTGTTTGAGTAAACCCATGGCGAACAAAGGGCTAGTACCCTTATCCGGAAAGGGATAGTAATAATCCAGAATTCCCGTGTCCTTCCACAGATTGGCCTTATTGTAAGTCAAACTACTTATGATGGAAGTATCTATTTTGATTCTAAAGGAAATTCCCCGGAAGGGTTTCGGATCTGATTTTAACATTAACCGGAATGCAAGGAAGTTTCTGAGAATTGAATCCGAAGTAATGCGCTGCCAAAAGAGATCCGTTCCGCTTTGACAGTAAAGCGGATCGATGGGCTGATCCCCATGTGAGTATCCAAAATAATGGTCTACTACCTGCAGGTCTTTCGTGCCGATTACTCCATCTCCATCGGCATCTGCGTACTTTGTATTTTTTCCGGCAGGAATATTGCTGATCCAATCATTCGCTTTTCTTCCTCTCCAGCTCCAGGCACCCTGCCGCTTGGGACCCTGTTCTGCAAGCATTCTCAAAATGGGAATGGCATCCAGCTCACTGACCCTACCATCGCCGTTGGTATCTCCCGGCCATATGCAATCCTCTCGGCAAAGGGATGAATTGCATACGTTTTCAAATCTCCTGTCAAAATCAATTTTGATCTGTTTCAGCTCAGAATAAGCCAGATTGATTTGGCCAATAAATCCGGAGTCGGCGTGGTGATGATTGACATAAGCGAGGTCAAAATCTGTATATGCACCTGGAGGTATGTCCTCAGCATGGACGACCTGAAAGAGTCCGACCGAACTGAGGCCACCCTTGGCCAGAATGGACCAGCCATCGGGCTGAGCAGGATGATCGGGGTAGACGAACGGGGCAGGTGTACCTGTAAGCGGATTAATCATAGGTGCCCCGTCCCGCCATCTGGCATTGAGAATATGATCATTTTCCTCTACCGTCTCCGGCAACCAAAACCTGGGCAAGGTCTCTTGATCCCAGGAGGCTGCAGCCAGAACATCCATTTTTCTTCCCAGCAATACTACGCTTTGAACAGGCGGAATCCCGATTATGCGAAAGTTATCATCGCAATCCCAGTGTTCGAACCCGGGAAATCCATCGTAAGAATCGAGGTTGTACACGTAAGATGCGTTTAAGTCTGGTATGCTGCCTACTGCATCATCAATATTGCAACCCATTCTTGGATCCCAGTATAAAGCAATATTCGGAGCAAACCATCTGTCAGTCCCAGCATTACGAATCCTGTATGCCGTAAAAAGGGAATTGTTGAGGTAGGAGCGTTCCTGACAATCAAAGGTCCATGCGGTCTGATGTACTTCCACCCTAAAGCCTGGAGCGTCATGGTGAAAAACTGTATAATAAATGCCTGCGACTCCTTTTCCGGCAGCCACCTGCCGGGGGTGTGGGTAATCCCCATGGTCAGGATCGTAAATATCATTTCCATCCTTATCGTAAAAGGGGGCTAACTCCATGGCCGGAGAAGGGAGGTCAAATCCGTTGTAACTCTTGAAATGCGGATTTGCTTTTCCGGGCCAGGCATATATTTCATTTCGCCGGACATCCACCTTGCCATCTTCGTTATAATCTGACAGATGGTCCAGGATAATTGCTTCAGAAGCTGTCCAGATTTTATTGAAATCCTGCTTCATTTCTTCAGAGGCAGGCAGGACAGGATTCGGTAGGGGGCCCGGTTGGAAGCTATGGCTATAGGCCAAACCTGCCAGGCGCACATGGCCTGTATCGTTTCTAGAGGAGATAAGGAGATTGGAAGTATAAATACCAAAAGAGGAAGAGTCTCCCCTAAAGGGAACGTGAAAGATATTTTTATACCAGGGTTCATAAAACATGCCTCCTCGATTGTACATCCTGGCCAAAACCCTGTTGTCATGTATGTCTATTCCCTTCAGGGGCAGTTTAAGGGTTTGCGCATTTGTAATGGAATATAGCAGGATACTTCCCAAAAGAACCTAAAAAGAATGCACAATTTTACCCTGAACTATCAATTCAAATATTTGCTCCTTAGAAAACAAAACGCTCTTACCAGGGACCCAAGGAAATCCATGGATGCGCTCACAAAAATATTTTCTATCCCCTCAATTCCCTGCGCAGGATCTTGCCCACGTT
>CAYXKO010000003.1:0-24514 GCA_964465435.1 uncultured Saprospiraceae bacterium
TCTGTCTCTCCTTCAACACAGAGGGCATGTACCGCGCTTTCCGGG
This sequence comes from uncultured Saprospiraceae bacterium, assembly GCA_964465435.1. Lineage (GTDB taxonomy): Bacteria > Bacteroidota > Bacteroidia > Chitinophagales > Saprospiraceae > Vicinibacter. The sequence continues at coordinate 46 of CAYXKO010000003.1, forward strand.
ATTCGGAGGGGAGTAGGGCAGTGATGATATACCGGTGATTTTGATCTGGTCGGCTGGGATTATATCATTGAGGTGAATACTTTGGTGACATTCGGATATTCCGGATCGGCATAGTTTCTTCCATGTTCATTTATTCTCTAAAATAGTCCGGAAAGTCAGGTTGATTCGGGCTGTATGAATGCGCTTGGTGGGAGGAAGGCGATGCAGCCAATATCTTTGGGTCCTGTCTTTCATGACCAAAAGGCTGCCGTGTTCCAGGATCAGTTCAATTTTCTCGTGGCTGGTTTTATGCTTAAATGCAAATTTCCGTTCCGCCCCAACACTCAAGGAAGCAATGGCACCGTCTTTTTTCAAATCCGGTTCTCCGTCGCTGTGCCAGGCCATTCCTTCTGATCCATCCTGATACAAATTCAATAAACAGGAATTATAGGATTCACCGGTTTCCTTTTCGGCTGCGATTTTAAGTTCCCTTAATTCATGGGTCCAGGGCAATGCGTGCTTGGTCGTATTGGAATAGGTGTATTCATAGGGTTTATCGCCGTACCAGGCTACTTTTCTTTTTGTGATGATCTTCTTTCCAAACAGGATGGCTTCGTCATTTCTCCATTCAACCGAGGATAACAATTTTTCAAAATAGTGATCCGCTTCCTTTTTGTCGAATATTTTTCCGTAATAGTGGACAGTCCCGTCATACGGCAGGAGATTTATTAATTTTTCTGACAGCTCATGAAATAGATTCATTTTCTCGAATATTTACATTGATTTCTTGTCTTAATCCTGTTTTATGTGGATGCTTTATAAATCAATGGAGCAGTTGTCATAAATATAAAACATTTATTGCCAGATCTGAATTTAATACTCATTCTTATTGAAGCATAAACTGAATGCGATGCTACCCGGTGACAGAGTTCTTGCATATAATGTTTTTCATATCTACACAATTCAGTTCTGCCAAGGGCGCTTGTCAGAACACAAAAAATTTTGAGTAATCGGATCCTGCTCTGATTTATAGAAAGCATATTGAGTCCATTTGACCAACTATTTTTTATTTTTTTGATGGAATGCCACGCTGTTACCAAAAAATAAGCATCAATTCATTACCCAGAATCAACAGATCCCGGTAGCATCTGAAAGATGAAGCCATTTTGCTTAAAATCAGACCTTTTCCCTGTTAACCTGCATCCAAATGGAACGAAGCATCCGGAAGGGGATCGCAACCGTGCAGATCAGAAATGCGGTGGCAAAAAAAGTCATTTGGTTTTGGATGTACAGGGCCAGTGGCAGCTGTTCTCCGGTAGGGACTTCCTGCAAGATCTCCTGGATGCCGATCTCGTTGACAAAATCCTTGAATTGCGAAAACTGGTGGACGCCCCAGAAAAAAACAAAGATCATCAAAAAGGAAAGTATGCCTTTGTACACGATCCACCAGGCGTAGGGCGTGTACTTCCAGAGAAAGATCCAGCGCAGATAAACAAAAAAGCCAAAGATGAATATGGCGTTGGGCAGCCAGTATTGATAAGGCACCCCAAAGTGGTAGATGGGATACAAAAAGGCAATGGCCATCAGTGCTGACAAGAACCACCAGGTGGTCTCGGAGAGCAGTCGGGTGCCAAAGGGAATCGAATTGGGATCAGCCATCCTGATTTTTTATAGTTTATCCTTAAAGGACCCGGCATCGCCGCTGTCTTTGCGCATGACCACCAGGGCCGCCAATGAGGCGAGAATGAAATTAAAAAGCAGGCTCATGGGAATGCCCTTGAGGAGGTTGACAGGACTGAAGCTGTTTGTTTCTTCGATGGCAGTCAAAGCATTCTCAAATGCCTCCTCCCCCATCATGCTACGCATGCTTTCCATGGCTTTGATCTGCACCACCCTTATTTCTTCCTGGAGCCCCGGATCAATCCAGTTGTACATCACCATGTTGAAAAATATGGAAAGGAGGGTGTAAACGATGGAACTGGCCCAGGCAGCGGACATGGCATCTTTCCAGCTGATGTATCCGCCCATTTCAATCCTCTGGCGGATGCCGGAGTAGATCATGACCCCAACGCCGGCCAGAAAAATCAACATTCCAAACCACCAGCTGTACATCCATTCGTGGTGGATCAGGTAGAGCAGCATCATGATCAATATATAGCCGATACCCCAATAGAGTCCTATTTGAAGCGGAGTTTTGAATTTTTGCATGATCCTTGAATTTTAATTTTGCGGGGTGATCAATTGGTCTTTTTTGACAATACCGAGCGCCTTTCCCACGAGGTTCCGGCCGAGGAGCGGGCTGTTGCGCGACAGGGAGCGGACGTTTTCATTCCGGTAGGTCCAGCTGAGTCCCGGATCAAAAAGGGTCAGATCTGCCTCAGCCCCTTCGGAAATGCCATCTGAATTCAGGCCCAGTATTTTTCTGGGATTGATAGCCACCTTTTCTACCCAAAGCTCGTCGCCGAGCTCGTCAGGCAGACTGGTGCGCATCAGGCTGTATGCGGTTTCCAGTGAGATGGCACCAAAACCGGCTGCCTGGAATTCCAGGTCTTTTCTTTCGGGATTGATGGGCTGATGGTCGCTAACGATCAGGTCGATGCTTCCATCCTTCAGGCCTTTGAGCAAAGCGCTCCTGTCTGCTGCGCTGCGGAGCGGAGGAAAGAGCTTGAGGTTTGCATCAAAAGTTTCCAGGTCCTTGTCTTCAAAAGCCAGGTTGAATACCGACACGGATGCAAAAAGCCTGGAATTGCTCTTGCGGGCGTTGCGGATGAGTGCCAGGCCCTCGGCGGTGGAAAGCTTGTGAATCAGCATGCCGGATCCGGTATATTTGAGGATCTCCAGATCCCTTTGGATGCCCGCGATCTCTGCCATCGATGGAATCCCCCGAAGTCCGAGTAGCGTGCTGTATCGTCCCTCGTGCATTTGACCGGAGCCACTCAGTTCGCCGTCGTAAGATTGCTGGATCAGGAGGGTGTCGGGATGGTAGCGTAGGTAGTCCAGGGCCCTTAACAAAAGACCACTTTTCTGGATGCCCTTGTCAGCGTCTGAAAAAGCCACCGCACCGGCTTCCTTCATGAGGTACATTTCCGCCATTTCGATGGCTGCTAGGTCTTTGCTCACCGCTCCGATGGGCAACAGGTCCACAGCCAGGTCCCGTGAGCGGTCCAGGATGAATCGGATCTCCGATTTGGATTGAAGAACCGGCTTGGTGAGGGGCATGATGCAGACAGTCGTATATCCACCTGTTGCCGCAGCGCGTGCCAGGTGTTCCAAGGTCTCCCTTTCTTCGTACCCGGGTTCTCCGCTGTAAGCTCCCACATCGACCCAACCCGGCGAGACCCTGGCGCCTTTAAAGTCGCGCACCGGAACTGATCTGGGCACTTCAATTTCAGCTGCGATCTTGACGATCCGGCCGTCCTTGATCCGTATGTCCCGTTTGCGCCCGTTCAGACTGCTTCCCGGTTCGATGATTTTTAGATTTTTCAGTACGATTTCCATCCTGTCAGTTCTTCCAGAGTCTGATCAGCAGACTCTCCAAAAATAAAAATATTACCGATACCAGTACCAGTATCCACCAGTAGGATTTTTTATCCATGTTGGCCTTGAGCACCCCCGCAAGGCTCGCGGAGTCACCCGATTCAATGATGTTGACCCGGTCTCCCAGTTTTTACTTCAGTTGTGCGGCAGTCAGAAAGGAAGGATCGGATTCCATGCGGTCCTCATTGAAAGCAAAGCTGGCCAACAGGTCTTTTCGGTCGCTTAGGTTGTAAATCCCGGGCTTGCGGACCTGTTCGTAGACGTCCACCTGCCATTCGCGACCCTGAGGCCTGAGGGAGGGAACGAATTCCTCCGGGCCGGTCATGATCAAGCCTGATTCCGGATTGACCCAGTCAGGTCTTGGGGTCCAGGCCACGGAAAGGTCCCGGCCAATCGTATAGGCATGGCGAATTCGACCCTGATTGCTTACGGCCGCCTTAAAAAGGAAAGGCAGCAAAACTTCAGGGCTTCTTGCCAGGTTTGAGTATTCCTCTCCCCAGGGACAGGCAAACACATAGAGATTGCCCTTTTGGATCAGGTATTTGACCAAAAAGGGACTCCCGTCGCGGTAGCTCATGATGGTCTCAAAAGCGGCACCCTGGCTGAGCTGATACTGGCCGGTGCTCACGGGCAATTTGATATTCGCTTTTGGATTGATGAAGACATCCGAAAACACTTCGCCTTCCAGATCGATTTTGCCTACTTCTTTGCGCAGATTTTCCCAGGGTCCCGGGGTCGGAATGCCCATTTGCCTGCAGAATCCTTCGTATGCGACCGGTTTGAGCTCCGGTGCTGGAAACAGCAACACATTGGTACCGGCCTGAAGGACTTTTTCCAATTCCGAACCCAGTCCGGATGAAATTTCGCTCAGACCGGTCAGGACGATGAGTTTGTTGGAGCTAAACTTACCGTAATCCAGAGCTCCTGCCGAAGAAAGGGCGGGACTGAAATAGGGGATGGACGATACGGCGAGGTCTAGGTTCTTAGGGGGCGTTTTTTCGTAAATCAGCTGCACGCCAAAGGCTTCGTCCACGCGGGCGCTCAGGAAGTATTCGTCGTCAAAGGTTATGGGATAATCCTTGATGCGTATGGCGATCTGTTGTTCACCGGTATTGGGGATCTTGACCCGAATCGTATCCGTAAGTTGCTTTCCGGGGGCGATATCGACCGATCCGTGCGGGAACTCCTGCCCATTGAGGCTGTAGCTTACCCGAAGCTGGTCTATCTCCGAATCTCCATGGTTTGTAAGGGTAAAGGCAATGTTGTTGATCTGACCGGGTACGACCACCGGCTGCACAAACCAGGCTGAATCTATGCTGACGTTGCTTTCGGCAAGGCTTTGCACCGGCAAAAGATGGTAGCTGATGCTCGTATCCAGTTGGTCGGGTGTCAGATCTGAGATCGTGCTTTGAAAATCGCTGATGAGGTACACCTCGGGCTTGTAACCCTCCATTCTGGAGAAAAGAGGCTGGATGCGGTTGCAGACCTTGGTGAGCGAACTGACGATCGCTGTTTCACGTATTTCTTCAATGGCAGTCAGCGCGTCTTCCCGGGACAGAAACCGGTTTTGCCTGCCTCCCAGTTCGTGGCTCAGGATTGCGATCTTGTCGTACTCTCCATGAGCCTCTACAATGCCGGTAGCCAATGCCTTGGCCTTGGCAAAAAGCGAACCCTGGTCGGATTGCCCGTTCATGGAATGGCTGTTGTCAATAAAAACGACCACTGCCTTCTGACGTCCCGTCGCACCTTCGCCGTCCGGCAGAAAGGGTTGTGCAAAGGCAAGGATCAGGGCAGCCAGGGCGATCAGTCTGCAGAACAGGATGAGCAGGTTTCTCAGTTTGTTGCGATGGGCGGTTTCCTCCACCAGCTCCTTGAGAAAGCGCACCTGGGTGAACAATACCTTTTTGTACCTTCGGAAATAAAAAAGGTGGATGATCACGGGCACAGAGAGCAGGCCCAGCACCCAAAGAAATCCGGGAAATAGAAATTGCATTTCTGATTAACGCTTGAGGGCGTAAAACTACTTAATAAATCCGAACAGAATTTTCAGCATGTCAAAACTGTACGGAATTTCAAATTAATGCCCCGCCGGGCCGGCCGGCAGGACAGGGCTCATCCGTTCAAAAACACATTATAACAATCAATAATATTTATACCTTTGCGGCTGATATGATCGCATTTATCAAGGGCCCGGTTTCGGAATGCCTCCCGACCCACGTCATCGTGGAAGCGGGCGGGGTTGGCTATCTGGCGCACATCAGCCTGAATACCTACGCCCGGATCAACGGGCAAAAGGAAATCAAACTGCTCACCCACGTCATCACCCGGGAAGATGGACAAAGTCTCTATGGTTTTGCCCAGGACGAAGAGCGTCAGCTGTTTATCCACCTCATTTCGGTCAGCGGCGTAGGGCCCAACACGGCTCGCATTATCTTATCATCCCTGGAGCCGGCAGCGGTCAGACAGGCCATCATAGCAGGAGATGACGGCTCATTCAAGCGGGTCAAGGGGATTGGACCCAAGACCGCACAACGCATCATCGTCGATCTGAAAGACAAGCTGGTCAAGGACATGGGCTTTACACCCGTGACAATGGATCCCTACAAGCCAAACCTGAGAACCGAAGCGCAGGCTGCACTGATGGCCCTGGGATTTGCCAGACCCCAGGTGGAGACAGCCATCCAAAAGATCAGGCAGGAGCAGCTTGAAGGCATGGACCTGGAGCAGATCATCAAGGAAGCCCTAAAAAATTTGGCCTGAACTGCTCTATCACATACGTCGATGACTTTTTTTTCGTTATATACCGTCTAATCAAGAAAGTATCTCTTTGAGGGATTGGGTTTGAAGCTTTTATGAGGTTTATTCTTTTTTTACTTTTTGTTTCGGTTCTTTTGTCGGGATCTGTTTTTGGAGCAGGCGGCAGGGAACTTCCGGATCTTTTTTCCAATCCCCGCGTAATCGAGGTTGTACTGGATACGACGCCTGTCAGCAAGAGGCCTGGAGACAAGGATCCTGAGGCCAGAAATCCATTTGATCTCAAGGATCCAAAGGCAGTTGACAAGAATATCGAATACGACCCTGCCACCGGACAGTACATCATGACCGAGAAAGTGGGAAACGATCCCATCCGACCCTCCAGCTTCATGAGCTTTGAGGAATACATGGCCTTCAAAGCCAGGCAGCAGGACCGCGAATACCTGAAAACCCTTTCCGGAGCCTCCACAGCCAAAAGAAATCTGGCAGGACTTGTGGACCCCATCAACAAGCTGGACCTTAAGAGAAACCTCAGCGACCGCCTGTTCGGAGGATTGGGCATCGAGATCAATCCCCGGGGCAACATCGACCTTACGGTGGGTGGTTTCTACAACTACATCGACAATCCCCTGCTGACTCCCCGCCAGAAGTGGCAGGCAGGTCCGGACTTCGACATGAAGATCCAGATGGAGGTGGAAGGAAACATTGGGGACAAGCTGAAACTTAAAACGAATTACAATTCCCTTTCCTCCTTTGATTTTGAGAACCAGCTCAAGCTGAACTACGATTCCGAAAAATTCACCGAGGACGATATCATCAAAAAAATTGAGGCCGGAAACGTCAGTCTTCCTTTGCGTTCAACGCTCATCAAGGGAAGCCAGAATCTTTTTGGTATCAAGACGGACTGGCAGTTTGGATATCTCAGGCTGACAGGCCTGATCTCCCAGCAGCGCGCCCGCCAGGAGAACATCCGCACCCGGGGCGGTGGACTCGTGCAGGAATTCCAGCTTCGCCCGGACCAGTACGACGAAAACAGGCATTTTTTCCTCAGCCCATTCAACTTTGAGACCTACGAGGTCGCCCTCAGCAACCTTCCGGAGATCAACAGTCAATTTAAGATCAAGGACATTGAGGTCTGGATCACCGAGGACAATCCAAACTCGCGCGAGATCAACGTGCGGGACATCATCGCCCTGGCAGACCTGGGTACGGCAGAAGGACAGCTTTGGGATATGGAGCAATTCAAGATCCCCAATTTTGTGCCGGGCAGACAGGTGCCGGTGGACCTGAGCGGAAGGCGTTTTCTTCCCACCAACTCAAGCAACAAACTGCTGGAGAAAATCACCTCTCAGGACGGAGCCCGCGAACTCAACGAGGTCGTGCGCATCCTGACCGATCCCAATGGACTGAATCTCACGCAGGGCAGGGATTTTGAAAAGATCCGCGCCAAGCGTCTCAACCCCAACGAATTTACCTTTCATCCGGAACTGGGTTTTATCTCCCTCCGCGTGCGGCCACGGCCCAACCAGGTGGTGGCGGTGGCCTATCAATACACCTTCAACGGCCGCGACATCGATCCCAGAAGCGGTGCGATTTACAAGGTGGGGGAATTTGCTTCGGAGATCAAATCGGATTCCAGCTCCTTCAAAGTTATGTTCGTCAAAATGCTGAAGTCAACCAATCAGGTTACCAGCAGGCCATCTTTCAGGCTGATGATGAAAAACGTATATCCCATTGGGGGATTCAATGTCAACCAGGAGGACTTCCGATTTGACATTTTTTACGAATCCCAAGATGGGGCTCAAAGGAGGTTTATCGAGGAGATCGACGGTTATCCCCTGCTCAACCTGTTTCAGATGGATAACCTCAACAAGACCAACGACCCCCAGCCGGACGGAGTGTTTGACTGGATCAGCGGACAGACGGTCATCCCCTCATCGGGATCCATCATTTTTCCCGTCCTCGAGCCCTTTGGCCGGTCCTTCCGCAAATTGTTGTCAAAACTCGAGTTTGTGGATTCCACGCTGGCGGATCAGATCGCTCTGAAGTATTCCTACCCCCAGATCTACGACACTTCCGTAACCTTCTCACGGCAGAACCTGCAGGCCAACCAATTCATCATGCGGGGGTCCTACAAGGCTTCCAAGTCCAACGAGATTCTGCTAAACACCGTGGACCGAAACGCGAGGATCACGGTGCGTGCGGGTTCCCTGACCCTGGTGGAAGGAGTGGATTATACCGTGGACCGCGCCCAGGGAAAAGTGATCATCCTCAACGAAGCCCTGCTTCAATCCAACAACACCATTTCCGTAGATTACGAAAACAACAACCTGTTCAATTTCCAGACGAGGACGATGCTGGGATTCCGGGCAGAATATGCCAAAACCAAGGATATTTACCTGGGCGCCACCTATATGCAGCTTTTTGAAAGGCCCTTTACCCAAAAAGTAAACATTGGCGAAGATCCCATCAACAACCGCATCTTTGGACTGGATTTCGGGATGACCCGCCAGGCACCCTGGCTGACACGCGCTTTGGACAAACTGCCGATGTACAGCACCAAGGCCCCTTCCAAATGGGCCGTGCAGGGAGAAGGCGCCTACCTCAAACCCGGATATTCCAGAGCCATCAATCAGGATGGAAGCGACGGAGGTGTGGTCTATGTGGATGATTTTGAGGGAAGTGCTACCGGCATTGGCCTTTATTTCAACCCCACCAACTGGATCCTCGCGACGCCCCCCAAAGCAGAGGGCATAGATCCCAACTTCAAGGGTGGGGATTTGTACGACAATTTTGCCAGCACGGCAAACAGGGCGCTCTTGTCCTGGTATCGCGTGGATGATTTTGCCCGGGTGGATGCACCTGACCGCAGCTCGCCCTACTCCAGGCTTGTGGATGAGCTCGAGATCTTCCCCAACCGTCAGAGGCCGGTGGGTTTTGCCACAGAATTAACCTTTGATCTAGCCTACTACCCCAATCAGAAAGGGCCCTATAATTTTGAATTGCCAGATGGTTACCGGTTTGGCCAGGACAGTACGGCGGGACTTAATCCCGACAACACACTCAGGGCTCCGCAGACGAGATGGGCAGGCATCATGAGCCGTCTCAACACCAACGATTTTGAATTTGCAAACGTCGAGTACATCGACTTCTGGATGCTCAATCCGTTCATGCCCAAGCACGATCTTTCTCCCATTTCAAACAATGGAAGCATGTACATTCAGATCGGGACCTTCTCAGAAGATATCCTCAAGGATGGAAAGCAGCAGTTTGAGCACGGACTGCCAACTTCCAACCTGAATCTCCCTACCGATCCGAGCTCCTTTGGCCAGGTGGCCCGCAAGCCTCCAATTACCAACAGTTTTGACGTGACCCAGCGCGAGGCCCAGGACCTGGGTATTGACGGGTTAAGCAGCCTGATCCCGACCCATCCCAATCCCGAGGTGGCGCATTTTTCCAATTATGTGGATGTCATGCGAAACCATCTCAACCCGGACGCATTTGCAGAATTTATCAAAGACCCCGCCAACGACGATTTTCTTTCCTACCGCGACAATAAAATACCTCCCAACACCACCGTGCTGGAGAAATACAAAAGATTTACCATGCCCGAGGGTAACAGCCAGATCCAGGTGGGCAATCAGATCTCCACGGCCTATACCGCAAACCCGGATGCAGAGGACCTGAACCTGGACAAATCCCTCAACGAGGTGGAGTCTTTTTACAGCTACCGCATACCTTTTGTCAACAACAACGGTCAGTGGGTCAAGACGCGTTTTGTCACTGATTCTGTCACGGTCAGCAAAACCACAGGAAATGAGGTCTGGTACCGCTTTCGCATACCCATTACCCAATTCGACCTGAAGGTGGGTCAGATCCAGGACTTTCGTTCGATACAGTCCATGAGGATCCTTTTTACCGGATTTGACGAGCAGATCACATTCCGCATGATCAAATTCCAATTGGGAAGAAATACCTGGAGAAGATACCTGGGAGACAGTTGCATCTTAGACAATCCGGCCACCCTGATCCTCGACAAGGTGGACATCGAGGAAAACTCATCCAAGCGGCCATTCCGTTACGTTCTGCCCAAGGGGATCCAGAGAGAAAGATTCTTCAGCAATCAGTTTGCGGACCTGTTCCAAAACGAGAGCAGCCTTTTGATCCGAAAAGAATCCTTTACGCCAAAGTGCGTTCAATCCGTATTCAGATTGGGAGACAACGATTTCAGACGATACAAGCGCCTGAAGATGTTTGTACACGCCGAAAGTCCACAGGACCTGCCCAAGGGAGCGGTCTCTGTCTTCCTGAGGTTTGGAAAGGACTTTACACAAAACTATTACGAATACGAGATACCCCTCAGACAGTCGCCTTCCCTGGGAGACTCCGCGGTTATCCAGAGTCAGGACAGCATCTGGCTGGCTGAAAACGAATTCGATTTTCCGATCCAGTTGCTGACAGACCTCAAAAACCAGAGAAACCTCAATGGTCTGCCCTATAATACCTTGTTTGAGATGGCAGATCCCGACAAGCCCGAAAACAAGGTCAAGGTCTTTGGTAATCCAAACGTGGCACTGGTGAGAGGCATCATGATCGGCATCAAGAACAACACCAATCAGACCATCAGTTCCTATGAGATCTGGGCCAACGAATTGCGGCTGACCGGCCTGGAGGACAGGGCCGGATACGCAGCCCTGGCGCGCGCCGAGGTGACCCTTGCAGACCTGGGCAACCTCAGTCTGGCGGGATCATATACATCCATAGGTTTTGGTTCCGTCGATCAGCGACTGCTGGATCGCTCCCTGGAAAAAGTCACCCAAATCGATGCGACCACGACCCTGGAGCTGGGAAAATTCCTGCCTCCCAAATGGAACGTGGCTGTGCCTTTCAGCGCTCAGTTTTCCAATGCGGTCAGGGCGCCTGAATACGATCCCAACGACCTGGACATCAAACTGGCGGATAAAATAAGTCAGGCTAACTCCGCGGAGCAGCGGGACAGCATACGCGAGAGGGCGGTAGACCGGTCCCAGACCTCAGGTTTTGCGGTAAACAACGTGAGAAAGAACAGAGCCGGATCAGGTAATCCCATGCCCTGGGATGTCGAAAACTTTTCTCTGAGCTATGGCCAGTCCGCCACGGTGCGGTCCAATCCGATCATCGCGGAAGACAAGGAGCAGACCAAGAAGGGCAGCCTCGACTACACCTACACCATGAAACCGCTCTACATCGAGCCATTTAAAAAGATTGTCAGCAACAAAAATCTCAAGTTCATTTCAGAACTGAATTTTAACCTGATCCCCAATACGATCGCGATCCGGAACAACCTCGACCGGCGCTACTCCAACAGGGTATACCGTTTTGCTGCACCCAAGTATGCTACCTGGGAAAGTGTGAAGTTTGCCTGGTTCAGGGACTACAACGTAAACTGGGACCTGACCCGTTCGATCAAAGTCAATTTCGCAGCGCAAAATGAAGCCTCTGTTGACGAGATCACCTTCAACCCGTTGAGACAGGGATATGTCAATCCCGTAAACTCACAATTGGTAGAAAGGGCGGACAGGAGGCCATTTCTCGTTAAAAACCTGAGCGAGTTTGGCCGCACCCGGGACTACAAGCATAACCTGGGCGTGAGTTACAATCTTCCAACTCGACTTATTCCGTTTATGGACTTTCTGCAGGCACGCATCCAGTACAATGCGGGCTTTAACTGGGCGTCCGGATCCTTGCGCACGATAGACACGCTGGGAAGCGTGATCTCCAACGATCAGTCCTTTGTTTTTGGTGGCGAGATCAACCTGCAGACCTTGTACAATAAATCCGGCTACCTCAGACAGATCAACGGAGACAGGGCACCCACCCGTGGCAAACCCACGCCCGGCAGGCCTCAGCCCAAGCAGGATGCCAAGGCCGATCCCAAAAAGAAGGACAAGGACAAGAGCAAGGATCAGGGTACGACCCGCGTACCCAGCCTGGCAGAAAAAATTCTGATCAGGCCACTTATGTCTGTGAGAAGGATCCAGTTTAACTATACTGAAAACAACAGCAGCGTCGTACCTGGCTTTACCCAAAGGCCGGAGGTATTGGGCATGAACCAGAATTTTGCCGCACCGGGCTGGACTTATATTTTGGGCGTAACACCGGACTTTAGCCCCGGAGGATTTCTGGATCAGGCTGCCCAAAAGGGGTGGATCACGGACAACATTTATTTCAACAACCAGATGATCAAACGGCACAGTACGGTGGCCGGCATCAAAGTGCGGATGGAGGTCGTAAAAAATCTCAACATCGACCTGAACATCGACCGGAGTTATACCAATAACTACGACGAGATTTTCAAGTTTGATTCCGTGTATGGTACCAATACCATGGCATTTCAGCATTTTACGCCATTTGAATCGGGTCAGTTTTCGATCTCCTACGTTTCACTGCAAACCCTGTTTTTCCGGGATATCGATGACTTGTTTTCGGAATTTTCAAAAACCAGGGAGATCATATCCCAACGGGTGGGGGCACGGTACGGAATCACCCAGCGCAGCGTGCTAAACCCCAATTACGTGGATGGGTTTCTGGGAGACCACCAGGATGTGGTACTGCCTGCTTTTCTGGCGACCTATTCCAACCGCGATCCGCGCTCTTCCAACCTGGATATATTCAAAACACTACCCCTGCCCAACTGGCAGATCAATTACAACGGCCTGGCCAGGTTGCCCGGTTTGAAAGAGGTGTTCCAGGATTTTTCCATCCGGCACTCCTACAAAAACACGCTCACCATGAGCAGTTACAAGCGCAACCTCAACTACCTTGAGGAAAACGGGGCACCCGCAAGGCGCAAACAGGACACCACCTTCACGACCTCCTACTTTTCGTTTTACGAGATCCCGGATGTCACGACCAATGAATCTTTCAGCCCTCTGATCGGCCTCAACATCAAGACCAAAAATAACATTGAAGTGGGCTTTGATTACAACAAAAGCCGTAACCTGGCACTCAGGATGGCCCTCGATGGTCAGCTGGAAGACCGTACGGCAAGCAACCTGACCTTCAAATTCGGCTACATCATCAAGAACGTATATTTCTCCTGGATGCCGGGCGTGCCCAAAGCACCCAAGATCAAGACCAAAAAATCATCCAAGAAGAAAAAGAACGAGGACCCGGCCGCTGCCGCAGCCACCAAACCAAAAGGACAGGACCTCCAGATCACGGTTGACTTTGGAATTACGGACAACATCACCAAGGTGATCCGCCTGGATGAAAACATACCGAGCCAGCCGGCTCAGGGCTCTAAACAGTTCAATTTCACGCCTTCGATCCGCTACAACCTGAACAAGAACCTCAATCTGAGGCTGTTTGTAGATTACAGCAAGACCATACCCTACGTCCAGAGTTCCTTTACCTCGGTGAGGATCAACGGGGGCCTGACGGTTCAGTTTTTGCTTAATTGATTTATTGTCAGGATATTACTTAAAATCTATTTGTAAACCGGCAAAGGGATTTCAAGCTGCCAGGGCCCTTTGATGCAACATTTCATCAAATTGACGTATCTTTGTAATTGGACTCTTTCAATTTGTGCTCATGAAATCATTTTTACTCCTCGCAGCCCTTTTCCTGACCGCAACAGCCATCCAGGCTCAGGTCACCCGTTTTGAAGCCCGGGAAAGTCCCTGTAAAATCGAATTTGTTACAGATCCTCAGGTGTTTGAGCACGTATGTTACAACAAAATCGAGAGCCGCTCGACCCGCAGGTTACAGATCCTTTGGGAGCGCGTGGACTTTGAGATAACGGAAGGATGGGAGGCGTATGTGTGCGATAACCTCAATTGCTACCCAAGTTTTATCACCCGCTGCCCGGAGGAAAATTACAATGACCTGTACCCGGATTCCACGGTCAATATGGACGTGCACATTGCCGACATGGGCAAAGAGGGTTCCGCCCACATCATCGTTTACGTTTTTGAAACCACGGACACGGTCAACAAGCTTAAGGTGGACTATTTATTCAACAAGTCCCTGAGTACAAACGGTGTGCGCAAGACCCAGCTCATTCGCATGTATCCCAATCCTGCTCAAAACTCCTTTAACGTAGAATACAATTACGGGGTTTCCCGTATCGAGCTGTACAACCTGATGGGCAAAAAGGTAGGGGGATTTCAGGCTCAGGGCAGCAGGAGCTATGACATCAGCCATCTGGATGACGGGATCTACCTCGTGCGCCTGATCGGAAACGATCAGCAGGTGATCAAGACATTAAAGTTGCATAAGAGGGCAGACAGGCCCTGATCTCAGGCTGGAAATTCAACAAAATTCCTGGGAGTTTCGTAGAGCCTGACAGTAATGTCCATGTGTGAGGGTATTTCCGGCCTCACGAGATTGTATATTTCGATGCAAAGATTTTCCGCAGAGGGTACCTTGTTGACAAACTCCGGGCATTCCACATTCAGGTTCTTGTGGTCATACCTCAGCTCCACTTTCTCGTGCAGAATATCCTTCAGTTTTTTCAGGTCTATCAGGATGCCTGTTTCCGGATCCAGAGGACCGGTGACCTTAAGTTCCACATCATAATTGTGGCCATGGTAATGCGGGCTGCTGCAAATGCCAAAGATCTCGCGGTTCTTTTCATCGGACCAATGGGAATTAAACAGTCTGTGTGCAGCGTTGAAGTGAGCTTTTCTGTAAACCGAGATCCTCATTTTATTCAGTTTTTTGGTCAGCGATTGACATAAACCCTATAAATAAAAATCGTGCAAAGATGTTCAAACCCTTGCACGATTCGTATATGATTACGCCCTACCGGAAAGGTCAGGCGATCTTGGCTATGTGTCTGGTCAGGCTGCTTTTGAGGTTTGCTGCCTTGTTCTTGTGCCAGGTGTTTTTCTTGGCCAGCCTGTCGATCATGCTGATCACTCTGGGCAGAAGTTTCTGGGCATCCGCGGAGCTGGTCATGGACCTGAGCTTTTGGATCGCCGTACGGGTGGACTTCTTGTAGTACCTGTTAGCCATCCGGGTCACCTTGTTCTGACGGATTCTTTTAAGTGCAGATTTATGATTTGCCATGCCTTTTTATTTTAAGGAGTGCAAAGGTAATACAATGAACTGAATTCAAACCCATTGAGCAGAAATATTTTTTTACCTCAGGCGGTCCATGGATCTGACCTTTTCCTCGTCTTTGCGGATGGCCCGGGCAGCAAGCCAGATCAGAACCACACCCGCGAATCCCGTAAAAGAACCCCAGTCCAGTCTCATGTCGTCCATCCTGCCCAGTTTGAAGCTCATGTAGAAAGAGGAAAGCAGAACCAGCAGGATCTGGCAAAGGGCTGCAAGGCTGGCCAGGAGGATCTGGTTGGGGCGATGCTTGTACAGAAAAATGGCGGCCAGGCTGAGGATGGTGGATATCGCGGCCCCCGAGCTCAGAATGTGGCTTTCCCAGACCTGTATCAGGCCGTCGGCCAGTACGCTGGCATCCACTGGTTCAGCCCCCAGAAGGGAAACTCCCGGCACCAGGGCATATCCAAAAAACAGGGTGGCCAGCAAAAGCCAAATGCTTTGAATTCTTTGTATCATGGATCAATATTGTGGCCGAAAAATAAGTCTTTTGGTAAACATGGAGCTTCCTGATCCTCGTACTTTGAAAACGCGGGACGGTACTTTTTGGTCTACTTTCCAGAAAATGTTGCTGGTGCGGCATCCCTGAACATTGAGAACACTGCGCTTTGGCTCCCGGAGCCTTCCTTTTTGTGGCAGGAGAATCCCCGGGTGTTTTCTCAACTCCAGCGGTCTGGCATATAAGCTTGAAAACCCGCTTTTGCCGGAACGATTTGGATCCGGCGTTGTTTTAATCTGATAAATGACCGGAATATGTTAAGAATGGCTTTGATCCTTTCGCTGATCCTTACCACCGGATTGGCTTATGCCCAAAAACCCGGATGGCAGAATACTGAAATTGAGGTTGGCGGCAATTGCGGCATGTGCAAGAAGAAAATAGAAGCCGCGGCCCGCGTGGAAGGTGTCAAGGAGGCGAGGTGGAATCAGAAAACCAAGATACTGAAATTGAAATACAACCCTTCCGTGGTCAGTCTGGATCAGATCCAGTTGAGGATTGCGGCTGCCGGCTACGATACCCCCAAGTTTCGCGCAAACGACGAAACCTACGAGGCACTTCACGAGTGCTGTCATTATCCCCGCAAGTGATATTTTAAGGCTCATGAGTACCTTTTACCGTAGCTACTGGGAGCGGCAGGGCGATCAGCTGGAAACGGATCTGGCCATCGTGGGTTGCGGGATCGTTGGTCTCAACGCAGGCATCAGCTATCTGGAGGCCCATCCCGGAGCAGAGGTCCTGATTCTCGAACGAGGGATCCAACCCGATGGGGCGAGCACCCGCAATGCAGGATTCGCCTGTTTTGGAAGCCCGGGGGAATTGATGGACGACCTGAGATCACATCCTGAGGAGGAGGTCTTCGCACTTTTCAAAAGAAGGTATCTGGGCATCCTGGAGCTCTTGCGGCGCAATGAAGGTACGGATATTGGATTTGATCGATGCGGAGGTTATGAGGTCATGACCCGCGAATTTCCCGATGAGTGCCTGAAGCCCTCGGATCTCGAATATCTGAACGTTCAGATTGAGGAATCCATAGGCATCCGGGACTATTTCAGATTTGCGGATGAAGAACTGCCCCGGCACGGACTACTGGATGTGGTCCAGATGGTTCGCACCGACCACGAGTCCCTGCTGGATCCCTACAAGCTGATCCGAGGTCTGGTGCGCAGGTTTATCTCTTTGGGAGGACGTATTCTTTGGGGTACGCAGGTCCAGAGCCATGAGGACCAGGGAGACAAGGTTATGATCCATACCGGACTTCGAGGCATACTGGCATCCGCAAAGCTATTGTACACTGTCAACGGGTTTGCTCCGAAGGTTTTGCCTGAACTGCCCGTATTGTCTGCCCGCAATCAGGTGATGGTCCTGAGATCAGATCAGGTTCCGCCACTCCGCGGTGCCTATCATTATCACAAAGGCTACGTTTATTTCCGGCCCGTGTCCGGTGGCGTATTATTGGGAGGAGCAAGGCATCTGGACCCTGAACAGGAATTTTCAGATCAGCTTATTTTCAACCCAGAGATCAAAAACTATTTGCTCGATTTTGCAAATCGCCACTTATTCGGGGGAAAAAAATTTGAAATTACCGATCATTGGATCGGAGTGATGGGTTTGGGACCTGAGAAAAAGCCCATTGTGAAAATGATCTCATCGAGGACCGGCGTGGCAGTTCGTATGGGAGGAATGGGTGTGGCGATCGGTACCGGAGTAGGCCACCAGGCTGCACAGATGATGGGAGCAAATGATGGGCGGCTAATAGCAGAAAGCTTATAGCATATGGCTTAAAGCTTTTGGCTCCTAATAGAAATCTAATGGCTAAATGACTAATTCTACACAAATTACATTAAGCCATAGGCCATAAGCCTCCTTCTAAATCCCCAATTGCTGCCTAATCCTCATGCTGATCTCTTCCAGTTTTTGGGCATCCGGCTCGGATGTCTTCCGGATCATTTTTTCACAAAGTTGAATTCCTTGTACGCATCCCAACATTTGGAAATTGCTTTTCAGGGTATGTAATAGCTGGAAGAGTTTTTTTTCGTCGGAGTCATCGCTCATATTCTTCAGTTCCACAATCCGGTCCGAGGTATCCTCCATCCAGGATGCGATCAATTCCTGCCGGAGGCCTTTGTCACCAAAGCAGATTCGGTCCAGGTAGCTAAGGTCAATTGAGATTTCCATATTCCCTGAAAATCTCCTCCTGTCTGGGATAAAAAATAAACTGGGCGCCGAGTTCGGACAAAACAAAAAGGCAGAGGTGGCGGTCGTGTTTTTTGTAGAGGGTTTGGAATTCGGCGACCTTATTTTCGTGGACGATGTTTTTGATCACAAATTCCTCAAGGCTGGAGGCATGTACGGACCAGAGTCCGGTTTTGTCTGAAGCCTCGATGAGTGGAACACCCATTTCCAGGTTTTGCTGGTGCATGATGAATATGGGATAGAGGCTCACCTCCTGGTCCAGCATGATGTCCAGTGCCTCATTCATGGCCTTTCTGTATCGCCTGAGGTCTTCTTCCAGGGCAAGGTATTTATCTATGCTCGGTTTGTTCATATTTGCTAAAACATGGCAGTTTGGAATTGGTTTTCCGGATGGGAGAACCCGCCTATTCAGTTTTTTTGATCAGCAGGGAGACCGCCTCCACATGGCTGGTATGGGGAAACATGTCCACCGCCCGCAGCCTGATGAGATCGTACTTTTCTGAAAATAGTTTCAGGTCACGTGCCAGTGTGGCGGGATTGCAACTGACGTACACGATGCGTTCCGGACCGAACTGAAGGATGCTTTCCACCACATCGGCGTGCAGGCCGGTGCGGGGAGGGTCCACAATGACCACATCCGGATGGCCTCTGCGGCTGATGAGTTCGGAATTGAGTATTTTTCTGGCGTCCCCTGTCAGAAACTCTGCGTTTTGAATGCCATTGAGCGCGGCATTTTCCCGGGCATCCAGGACAGCGGCCTCCACTTCTTCTATGCCGGTCAGTTTGGCGGCGTCCCTGGCCAGGTAAATTCCGATGCTCCCGACACCGCAGTAAACGTCGTATAAATTTTCTCTGCCACTGAGGGCCGCGTATTCCCTGACCAGATCGTACAGTCCAATGGTCTGTCGCGAATTGGTTTGAAAAAAGGACTTGGGACCGATCCGGAAAGACACATGGTTCAATTGCTCTGTGAGCGCCGCCTCGCCAAACACCGCAATGCAATTCAGATCATACCAGGAGTCATTTGATTTTTTATTTTCTGCCAGATGGCAAGAGACGATTTCGGGAAACTCGTTCCGAAGTGCCTCAAACAGCCCAGCCAACTTTTCGTCCTGCCCGTCTGACACAGAAAGGGCCATCATCACCTCGCCCTTCTGGTTGGTCCTCACGATCATGTTTCGCAGGAGTCCGGTTTGTTTTTTGATGTCGTAATAGCTCCATTCCTCGCCGGCCGTATACGCCCGTATGAAATTGCGGATCCGGTTGTTGATGTCATCCTGAAGATGGCAGGTTTGCACATCGATCACCTTGCTGTAGGACTCCGGCCTGTGAAAGCCCAGTGCTTTGGAATCGATTTTAAGATCCGGATTTTTCAATTCATCTGCGGTGAGCCATCTGTGACTTGAAAAGGTAAATTCAAGCTTGTTGCGATAACCGCGCGTATCGGGTGCAGCCAAAATCGGTTCGTAGGTGCGGGCCTCCAGACCGGCCAGTCTTTTGACCGCATCGTGCACCTGGGATTCCTTTTGTCTGAGCTGTTCTTCGTAGCTGAGTTCCTGCCAGCTGCATCCGCCGCAATCTCCAAAATGGCGGCAAAAAGCTTCGGTTCTGTGTTTTGACCTGGTCAGGATGTCTTTCACCTGGCCTTGCCAAACGCCCTTGGCTTTTTTGTACAGGAGCGCCTTGATGCGATCCCCCGGCACCGCTTTTCTGACAAAGACCACGAGTCCTTCATCCGTGCGACCTACTGCGGTGCCTTTGTGGCCAATGCCGGTGATATTCAACTCTACCTCCTTGGGGTTTCTTCTTTTGGGCATACTGATCAGGGTATGATGATAAATTCTGTTCTTCTGTTTTTCTGTCTTCCGGTTTCGGTACTGTTGCTTTCGACAGGCTCATCGGCTCCTTTGCCCTCATACATTAACCTTGGAGCTGCGATCCCTTTGGATACCAGGTAATCCACGACGCTTTTGGCCCTGTCCCGGGAAAGTGTCAGGTTAAAGGCAGGATCTCCTGTGCTATCCGTATGGCCTGTGATGAGAATCTTGATATTGGGATGCTCATTCATCCAGAGGGCCAGCTGATCGAGGTCAATCCTGGATTCTTCCTTCAGGCTTGCTGAAGCAAATTCAAAGAATACGTTTTTCAGGACAACCGGTTTTTGCATCGCCAGGATAGGCTGGAGCAGGATGGTCAATCTGCGGGGATTCAGATAGCTTCCTGGCACCGAGCCCGTGTTGATGTGTTCTGTATGGGGCAGATATGGGTCCACGGTGATGTGTGCGGCGTAGGTGCCGGAACCCGGCAAGGATACCAGCATACGGCCCCGGTCATCCGACGTCCCGGATATCAGCATTTTCTTGTTATCCAGATGGTAAATGCGGACCGGGCCACTGATGGGCGCCCTGGTGGTTTGATCGAGAATGGTCAGCTCAAGGAATTCTGCCGGTGCAGGGCGGATCAGATCAGGCATGCGAAAAATAAACAGATCTGTGTGTTGCATGGATATGGAGCTGGAAAAATCGCTGCGGTCACTGGCCATATAGGCCCATTCACCCGTAAAATCCGTGATGAAGGAAGATTCATCCAGAATGCTGTTGATCGGGAAGCCCAGGTTGACCGGCTCTGACCAATTTCCTTTTTCGCCTTTTTTGGAGTAAAAGATGTCGTTTTCGCCCATGCCCCTGAGTCCGTCAGAGCTAAAGAACAAGTGGATTCCATTGGGATGTAAAAAGGGACATTCCTCATTTCCGCTGCTGTTGACAGGCGCACCCAGGTTTTTCGGTACGGACCAGCCATTGTCCTCAGTTTTGCGGCTGTACCAGATGTCCAGTCCGCCCAGTGTGCCCAGCCGGTTGCTGACAAAAAAAAGCAGCCTTCCGTTATCAGCAAGACAGGGTTGGGATTCGTAAGCCGGTGTGTTGATCTTGTCCCCCAGATTCATGGGTCGCGACCAGCCTTTGGAGGTCTTTCTGCTTATGTACAGGTCACAGCCTCCAAAACTTTCCCTCCGGTCGCAGCTGGCGAAGATCAGCGTGTTTCCGTCTGCTGATATGGCAGGCGCCCCTTCGTTGAATTCGCTGTTCACTTCTTCCAGGGCCTGTGGCTCAGACCAGTGTCCCTCCTCGTCCTTGTGGCTGATGTAAATATCCTCGTTGCGCACGCCTACCCTTCGTGTGAAGACCAGGGTGCTTCCGTCTGCCGTGAGGCTGGGGAGGTACTCAGATACCTTGCTGTTGAGGTTCTCCGGTTTCAGGAGATCCACTTTCATTGGGCTGCGGGATGCTGAATCTGCAAACCGGTATGAGGGCAGGAGTTTGAGCGCTTTTGATACCAGGTCCCGGTTGGAATTTTCCCATGAAAGAAAAAGTTCCAGATTTCTTCTGGCTTCGGAAAAGTGCAGGTTCCTGTATTGACACAATGCCAGTGTATAGTAAACCTTGGGATTGTAGGCTGAATCGAGCGCCAGGACCTTTATAAAAGAGCTTTCAGCCAGGGGGTATTCCTTTTTCTCAAAGTACAGGGATCCCAGCATCAGATGTGCATCTACAAACCGATCGTTTCTTTCGGTGATTTTTTTGAAGGCGTCTATTGCCTCTTCGTAGCGATTGGTCTGGTAGAGTTGGAGCGCCTTTTGGTATTGCCCTTTGATTTTGGATGGGGCATTTTTCAGGTTCAGGCTTTCAGACTGGGAGGAAAGCGTGAAATACAGGCCAACAAGCCCAAACAAGGTTAGCAGAAATCTCATGATGTTCAAAACGGATGGACCTGTCCCAAGAGTATCAGGCGGGATTCATTTCCGTAAGCAGTCTTGTGGCCGCGGCAGAACCCATTTCCGATGCCTTCTGAAGGTCGAGGATGAAATCTGCCTTGCCGAGTGCCTTCCGCGCCAGTCCCCGGTGCATCAGGATCTCAGCCCGGGTCTCAGGGTGTGCGGATGATTCCAGGGCAACGCTCTTGTCAAAGGCAGTCAGGGCTTCGTCAATGCGGCCCAGCGCAAAAAGGGATTTGCCGTAATTGAACCAGGCCATGGACTGGTGCTTGAAGTTGGGGTCTTCTTTGCTGTATTGACGCGCGGTGAAAAATTTGTATTCCGTCGCTGCTTTTTCGAATTCCTTGAGCTCCATGTGCGCCAGGCCTTTGAAACGGCGGGCTGCCCAGTAGATAGGCTGCAAGGCAATGGACTGACGGGTGGTTTCTTCAAAAGCATCAATAGCTTCCTGATATTTTTTCTTTAGCATCAGACAGCGGCCTACACCATACCAGGACGATGCGTTCATGTGGTCGAAACTGATGCTCTTTTTAAAATCGTACAGGGCGTCATCGTAGTTTCTCAGGGTAAAATTGACGTATCCCCTCCGCTCGTAGGCCTGGGAATGCTTTTCGTATTTTTCTATGACCTCGGTCAACAATTTGTAGGCCTCTTCTTTGGATCCCCCCTCGTCGAGCATTCTCTTGCCTTCCTGGTAGAGCATGACACTGGACTTTTCGCCCAGGGGCTCAATGTGGAAATGTTGCAGGATCTTGCCATTGTCGGTCATCCAGCAATTGATGCTGCCCGACAGGCTGAATTGGGCGGTGTGCTCCAGACAGGACACGGTGTTTTTCCAAAGCTTCTCGGTCACATTGCCAATGTACCGGTTGATGACCAGGGAATGGTCGGATTCGGAAAAAATCTGTTCGGGCAATTTGAAGATCAGTTCTTTCTTGTACAAAGTCTCAAGCCTTTGATTGAACAGCTGGAGCGACTTCTGATAAGACCTCTCGTTGCCGAAGTCAAGCTTGCCCTGAATAATGACCTTGAATAAGTTTTGAACCTGCATAAATGATTGTCTGTGATGTATCCGTCCATTCGCCATCTCTTGCTCCCGGCTTCCTGTACCACCCGGTTTCATGCGGGTCGCAGGGATTGGCGTAGGATTTCTGCGATTCCTGGAGCCTCGCAAAAGAGAAGACGAATTACAAAGATCTGAAAAATCAGGCTGGAAAATGCAAATATTTTGTAAAAGAGCCTGAAAATGAATCAATTAATTTAAAATAATATATACCGGTGTGTAAATGCGGTATTTAAATATTTAATTTTAGTTAATTTATGTTAACTGGCGGAAGGTGTTGGATTTAGATAATACGAGCAATGCCATATACATATGATGGAAAATTCAAGCTATAAGAGCATGTTTTGCTTTTCGTTAAAGAACCTGAACGGGATCGTTGGAATTTTAGCCGACTCAGTGGGAAATCGTATAGCGAAAGGTCGACATGTTTACATTCCTTTGCAGATAGGGATTTGTTGATTTCGGTACTGACAGATTTTGATCCTATCGAAAGTTTCTGACCGTTTGGTACAATTGGGAAATTTGATCGTCCAATGAAACATCGGTTCGTGTCCACATAGGCCAGGGTTTAAACCCTGGCCTATGAAGGGATTATATTGCAAAATGAGTAAATTATTTTTCTTCTTAATTAAACTCTTTTCTCACCATTGTCAGTTGCGATAAATTTTTTCAAAACTGACAGATTTTGATCCTATCGAATGCTTCTGACCGTTTGGTACAATTGGGAATTTTGATCGTCCAATGAAACATCGGTTGGTGTCCACATAGGCCAGGGTTTAAACCCTGGCCTATGTGGTTCTAAATAATGAAATCTTCCGCCGATTCTTGAAAGCGCTTGCACGAGCAGATGCAAGGATTTTACCCAACGATTGAATGATTGATAAATAATGATTAACATTTTTGGGTGTGAACGAATGGTTTGGATTGGAAATTTTGGTTTTTGGCTGATACATACGCCAGGGTTTAAACCCTGGCCTATGTGGTTCTAAATAATGAAATCTTCAACCGATTCTTGAAAGCGCTTGCACGAGCAGATGCAAGGGTTTTACCCAACGATTGGATGATTGATAAATAATGATTAACATTTATGGGTGTGAACGAATGGATTGGATTGGAAATTTTGGTTTTTGGTTGATGCATAGGCCAGGGTTTAAACCCTGGCCTATGTGGTTCTAAATTCTAAAATCTTCAACCGATTCTTGAAAGCGACCAAACGCTCCCGGGAAAGTATTGATTTCATGACAGGTCTTTAATCTGACTTAAGGGATGACTGTATTGTATTGCCAGGATTTGGGTGATTGTAAAATCTGAATGCAGGATTTTCCTTTTGGTTTATATTTTTCTATATACTGTCATTATCAATTTCCCCACGTATATTTGTTTCCGCCAGTTTATTTTCATTTATTTTTAAACCGCCCCTATGCCCTTGTTTAATTTCAATGCTGTCTCTGATTTTTTTCTGCGTCTGGCCAGCGGACGTGTGGTGTTCATCGGATTCCTGGTGTACCTGGCCATGGCAGCGGGGCTAATGTCCTGGGGTGAGCGCACCATTCAGAATTTGTCCGGCAAAAAG
>CAYXKO010000004.1:0-22682 GCA_964465435.1 uncultured Saprospiraceae bacterium
CACCCAGCGCAAAAGCGATATCCGTGGCCATGGGGATGCCCCATCCATTGGAAGACTCGCCCGCCGGATTGATCAGCCAGTAAATGAGGGCAGGAAACAACATGCCGCCTGCGGCTGCGATCAGCGGCAGCATGGCATCCCGCGGTTTACTCAAGGCACCCGAAATAATTTCCCGCTTTAATTCCAGCCCAACGACAAAAAAGAAGACCGCCATTAACCCGTCGTTGATCCAATGGTGCAGATCCTTGTCGATGACCCACTGATCAAAGCCTATGACAAACCTGTGTTTCCAAAAGGCATGGTAATGTTCCGCCCAGGGAGAATTGGCCAGGATCAGGGCCAGCAGGGCGGATGCAAAAAGGACCAGACCCGAAGTGGTGGAATTATGAATAAACTGCTGAATGGGTTTGATCACCCATTTGTCCACCGGGGTCACGCGCTCACCTCGTCTGAATTCTGATTTTAAAGGTTTTGCCATAGGGAAGAATTACTGTGGGGTGTGAAAAAAGTAAAAACACCATTACTCATGAAGTGTTTCTAATTTTAACCTTGCTTTTGGATGGAATATTGTTTTGTTAACTGCAGAAGCCCCTATCTTTCCGGTCTATCTTGATTTTTACACAACGATCAGAATCAATGAATTTATCAAAATATCGGCGTGAAACATACCTGGTTTGGCTCATGGGCTTTTCAGCCCTGACCTTGAACGCCCAAAACCTGAAATCTCCCAACCAGGTGCTGGAAATAAGATTCCGGCTGGATAAGGAAGGGAGACCGGGATTTGATTTTTATGCAGAGGGAATGCCCATATTGAAAGATGCGCGTCTGGGATTTTCTCTGTTGCCTGATGTGGATCTTTCAACCGGATTCAGGATAGACAGCATCCGCCAGGAGGAATACAAGGGGAGCTGGAATCCGGTCTGGGGAGAACAAAGACAGATCCTGGATCACCATCGCAGTATGCTGGTATATCTGAGCAAACCCGGTCAGGTCAAGGATCGAAGGCTGAATATCGAATTTCGCATGTTCAATGACGGCTTGGGTTTCCGGTATAAATTTCCTCAGAACGGAAACAACGGCAATTTCATCGTAGCGGAAGAACTGACCCTCCTGCCACTGCAACAGGATTATGATGTGTATTGGATGCCCGGGGACTTTGATTCAAACGAATATCCTTACACCCGATCGAGGCTGAGCCGGATCGGGGCCTTACGTGTGGGTGAAGAGACCGGTCTGGACTACAGGCATCTGGTACACGACAGCCTGATCCAGACCCCATTTCTGCTGATCTCCGATCAGGGTTATTACATGGCGATTCACGAAGCGGCTCTCCGCCACTATCCAGCCATGCACCTGAGCGTGGACAGGCATCAACTGAGCCTGAGCACTTCCCTGGTGCCCGATGCTTTGGGAAATAAGGCTTACCTGGAAGATGGGGACCAAACTCCCTGGAGGGTCCTGTTGTACGCCCGCAAGGCCGGCGATCTGCTGACCAACCGGGTCATTCTCAACCTCAATGAGCCCTCCGTTATTGAAAATACGGATTTCATCAAGCCCGGTAAATTTATCGGAATCTGGTGGGAAATGCACATTGGAAAGAGCCAATGGCCTTATTGGGATCGCATGGGCTCAACCCATCCCGATCAATGGAAACCCCTGCCCAACCATGGCGCCAACACCGCCAATGTAAAGAGACATATTGATTTTGCCTCAAAACATGGCTTTCCCTATTTACTGGTGGAAGGCTGGAACAAGGGGTGGGAATCCTGGTATGGGATTTGGAAGGAACGCATATTCAGTTTTACGGAGCCTTATCCTGATTTTGACCTGGATGCGATACACAAGTACGCAAAGGAGAAAAAAGTTAAACTGATCCTCCACCACGAAACTTCGGGAGCGGTTACAGATTACGAAAGACAACTCGATAGTTCGGTCTCCCTGATGCACCGGTATGATTATCCGGGGATAAAAGGTGGTTATGTGGGCCGGATCATACCACGCGGAGAGCACCACGACGGTCAGTGGATGGTGGACCATTACGAGCGCCTTGCCTTTAAACTGGGCCGGCAAAGGCTCACACTGGACCTTCATGAACCGGTCAGACCCACAGGGCTGCACAGAACCTACCCCAACTGGTGGACCAACGAGGCAGCCCGAGGAAATGAATTCAACGCATGGAGTAAGGGAAATCCTCCCGAACATGAAACCATCCTTCCTTTCACACGCCTTCTCGGAGGTCCCATGGATTATACTCCGGGAATATTTCAGATCAAAATGAATGCTTACGGAAAGGACAAAAAGGAACAGGTACACACCACCCTCGCCAAACAACTGGCACTCTATGTGACTCTGTACAGCCCCCTTCAAATGGCTGCTGATCTGATCGAAAACTACGAGAAAATGCCGGAGCCATTTCAATTCATCAAGGATGTGCCCACCGACTGGGATACCACGGTGGTCCTGGGGGCTGAACCCGGAGACTACATCTACCTGGCCCGGAAGGGCAGGGATTCCGAGGATTGGTTTGTGGGTGCCATCACCGATGAACAGGAGAGGATCTGGGAATTTGAACCCAACTTTCTTCCTCCCAATAAAAAATACAATATGTTTTTATACCGGGACGGAGACCAGGCCCATTGGGAATCAAACCCCATGGACCATAAAATCATCAAAAAGACCATCCGCTCCAATGAACTCATCAGAGTGAGGCTTGCTCCCGGAGGAGGCTGTGCCATTCATTTTACGCCTGCCGGCCAAAAAAGAAGATGATCGGATTTTAATTGAAATCTGAACGGGGAAATTTTCTCAGCTCCGGAAGTTCAGTCTGTTTTCCATTTGATGTTGCATCCTGCACTGGGGTACTGGACAGTGGAGATCTCTTTTTCTTCCAATACGGCATCCAGGGCCAGCCTGAGGTCTGAACCGGTGACAGGGATCCCGTTTCCCGGTCTGGAAGCATCCATTCTGCCCCGGTATGCCAGCTGCATATTGCGGTCAAAGACATAAAAGTCCGGAGTGCAGGCGGCATCGTAGGCTCTGGCCACTTCCTGGGACCCATCGTAGCAATAAGGGAAACCGAAATGTTCCTGAAGGGCCAGTTCCCTCATTTTTTCCGGGGCATCCGCAGGATACTTCACCGCGTCGTTGGAACTGATCGCAATGATCCTGACCCCTTTTTCAGCATACTCACCGCACAGCTCAAGCAGGCCCGGCAGGACATGCACGACATAGGGACAATGATTGCAGATGAACATGATCAATGTGGCTGGAAACTCACCCGGCGCAGGAGGAGACACAAGAGAATTCGAAGTCACATCCTCCAGCTGAAATTCCGGAGCCCTTGTGCCCAGGGGAAGCATGTTGGATTCGGTCAGAGCCATTTCTCAGTATTTTAAAGTAACAGGATTTTATGGTTTAATGGGATCGCTTGCATCAGTCGCCACTGCATCTCTGGATGGACAGCAGGTATTTGTTCAGCAGATCAATTTTCCGTACTGCCTGGCATCCTTTGAATCCGGAGATGTCCTTTTCGGAAAAGGAACGCACTTGTTCACGCCAGAGTTCGTCTGCGATGGGCGCATAAGACCAGTGCCATTTTTCTTCGCTGAATCCTTCAGGCCTGTTTTCGTCCAGGGCTGGATAGGTCTGACAGAAGCCGAATTCCGGGGCATGGGCTTTGAGCCATTCGTATACCTTTTTGCCTTCTTCGGTTTCAAAATATTCGGGTTCTACAGAATTGATGTCAATGTCTGTGCCCCAGTGATGCCTGGTGAAACCCGGAGGAGCCGTGTACTCCAGTATTTTCAGTGCGCGCCCGACGGCATCGTGGATCCAATCAGGCAATTTGCGTCCTTCCACTTTGGTTTTACCGGACCATTTGTCTTCCCAAATCATCCGCTGATAATCAAAATTCCGGGTGGCGGATACGATGCTCAGCCGGATGGAGTCCTTAAGAGCGGCTTCAGCCATGGCAACGAAGGCTTCGTAGGCTTCTTCGAGCATGTACATGTCCCGGTTGCAGTGTGCTGTATCAATACAGACAAAGGCAGAATGATCCGAAGGACTGAACCTGCCTTGCAGGATGCTTTTATATTCCGATCTTTCAAAAGGGACCAATTCGGGATCGTTTTCAGGTGGCAAATAATCTGCCTGAGCCGTCACATGCAGCGCTGCAATGAAAATCAGACATATTGCAAATGTGGTTTTAATGGCTATTGACGGCTTTGTCGTTTGTTTTCTTTTTCCAGGGTGAGACGCCTTTGCTCTTCCTCTTCCTTGATCATCTCTTCCAGGGTCCTCTTGTTCTGAAGCGCTTTGGAGTAGGATCCCGTGTTGTCCAAAAGGTAATAGATGTTGGTCAGCCATTTGGAGGTGTCGGGTTCTTCAGACGGATTGGTCACGTACTCCTCTATGATCGGAGGGAAGAGGGTAAAGGCCGATGCACTCATGATGTAATCCATTTTAGAATGTGCGGTCTTCAGGTTGTTGTAATGGCCATACATGGGCATCTTGAGACAGGGAATGTCCGGCACTTCCTCGAAATCAAAGCCAACCGGAGGTTTGATCTTCTGGTCAATCGGCAAGGCAGCCATGATGTAGACATAGTTGGATCCACCCTCCCAGTCGAAAATCATACCCACAGGAGGTCCGGATGGAGTGATCTTGAGGGAATCCAGCATTCTGTACACCTTGGGATAATTTTCGGAGTAAAATTTGGGAATGTTCATGTTGTAGATCGGCGCCTTGATTCCGATGTACATCTTTTTGCTGAAATTGGTCGACTCGACACCGAATTTGGAGCTGATCATCCCTTCGATGTAAGTTTTCAGACCCTGCAGGTCTGCACGGTGCCTGGCCTCATACTCGGAAGCAAAATTGCGGTGCAGGAATCTTTTCAGAAAGGGGATCTTCTTGGGAATCCGGCTTCTCGTGGTCAGCAGAATGGTGGTTTTATTTTCCGGGATCAGCTGGAAGGTAATGGACACCTTGCCGGGCCAGGCCTCGTTGGTGATGTAAGCAGCCATCAGCGAATCCTTTAAGGACTCTTCGATCTCAACCTTTCCCTTGCCAAACTGAGGACCTTCGAAAGTGAAATTGGCACCCTGGTTTACGTGTCTGCCACCCAGGCTGATTGCCAGGCCGGAATCTTCGTTTTTCCAGCTCAACCAATTGGGCCATTCCTTGATGTCATTCAGCATGACGTACAATAATCCCTTGGATGTGCTTATTTTGATCTCGTCCTTTGTGGACATGGTCGAAGGCGAGAACAGACAGCCCAGGACATAAAGCCCGCAAAGTCCCGCCAAAAAGGCGGAGATGTAAATAATGGTTTTCTTTGACATGGATGATTCGGTTTTGCAGAGGAGATCGCCCTGATCCTGATAATTAGGCATAAATCTCCGCTGGGCGGCAAAGATAAGGCGATTTCAGACATCATTGGCCGCAAGGACCTGAGAATATGGACCTGGCATTCACCAGCTTTCTGCAAAATGGCTCCAAAGGGTGGCGGATCGGTCATCAGCCAGTTTGAGCCGTAAGCTGAAGTTCATACTTCCTCCGGTCTGGTCCGCCATCGTTTTGATGCCGTCGCCAACCGGTGCCTGGAGGCTTGAAAATATGACGGTATTGGCATTTCCTTTGGGAATGTCCGACCCATGTTTGTAACGGCCAAAAAGCTCCTGATAGCCGAAGGGAAGGACAGAAGCTTCAAAGGGAACGGGAGCATAAGCGGCGAGGGTCATGCCTTCAAAGGTGGAAATCCCGATCCACTGCAGATCTGTCTTGACGCCCATCTCCTGGGGCCGCACCAGGGGCACGTTGAATTCAGCAGCCGTGGTTTTAAACTCCCCGGTCAGCAAACCCGACTTCCGATCGGGGAATCCGTCATAAGGTCCGCGCCCTGCCCATTTTACGTTTCCAAATTTGGCCGGTACTGTACAGATCCAACCCAGTCGAGGAGGGCGTTTGGCATCTGATCCAGGTTCCAGGCGGGTATTCAGAAGGATATCTCCGTCCGCAAGGACTGAAATCTCCATGCTGAAGCTGGCATTTCCCTTCGTTTGCAGGGTGCCCGAAATCTGACAGTCAATTCTGCCCTTGGATCCTTCCCTGACCGAGCAGGAGGATGGTTTGAAGCCCTGCCAGACGTCCAGCCAGGAACTGTAATCGCCGGACTTTCCGGAATAAATATCGTTGTCGACAGGAGCCCTGGCCATCAGAGGCATCAGGGGCGATTCCAGCAATTCCGTTCCCTTGTAACGGATCGAGCGAATCACGGCGGCAAGGGTGTCAATGGAAATGCCAAATTCCTTTCCCTCGATTTGGAGCTCATTCCCTTTGCGGGACAACTTCAGGGCGGAGCCGGGACCGGGGGACAGAGGAAGGCCTCTTTGCACGGGATATTCAAACTGCACCCGGGCCACATCCTGGAACCGGAACATGTTGTTGATCCGGCTGGCCTTGTTGACAAGAATGTTCAACACGCAGTATTTTCCGGCCTTTGGGCGATATCCCTGCAGATCCAGTTTGATTTTTCGCCTCTCCCCGGCTTTCAGCTGCAATCCCTGAATCTGGCCTTCGCGCACCCGTTCATTGTTCTCCTCGATAAACCAGAAGTACTTAAAGACCGTATCGTTGTAAAAGACGTGGTTGTTTCTGATCTCGACCATTCCGCCAGCCAGATCCGGAGCGGTGATCGTGAAATTGGAAAAAGCCTCAGCGACGGTCTTGCAGGCCGGCTTTGGGGTTTTGTTGGAAGTCATGATGCCACTGACGCAGCGGAAAGAATCGGACTGCTGCTCACCAAAGTCCCCGCCATATCCAAAAAAGAGCTTGCCATTGCGGTCCTTCATGTAAAAGGTCTGGTCCGTAAAATCCTCAATGAAGCCGCCAATGATCCTGGGATCAGAACTTATTTTTCGCCAGGTTTCATCAAAAGCTCCCAGGCCGTTTCCCTGATGGGTGCTCATGCGGTAGACCAGCTCCGGAGCATCGTCTCTTTCGCCCAGGTTGGCAGAGGTGCTGAGGATGAGGTCACCCGGTGAGCCGCTGCCGGTATAAAGGCAGGCTGCCCTTCTGGGGTCCCTGTTTTTGATGTATTGAAACACCGCGCGGGCGGCACGCGTGTTGCCACATTCAAAGCCCAGGGACCAGGCAAATATGTTAGCGTAGTTTTTGTTTCTTTCAAACATGTTTTTCACCCTTTGCAGGAAGACCCTTTCCATCAGGGTATCCGGAGGCAGGGGCCGGTTGTGCCGGAAGAAGGAGCTCAGGTTGAAGTTGGCTTCGTCCATGATGTACAGTCCAAATTTTTGCATGAACTGGTACCAGTAGGGAGGAAAGGGGTAATGGTTGTTGCGGACCGCATTGATGGACTGGAGTTTGAGCACATCCGCGTCGTTTTCGATCCAGGTTTTGTCCAGGCTGTTGCCATTGGTGGGATGAAACTCATGGCAGACCGCTCCTTTGATCAGGACCCTGCGGCCATTGATCTTCAATCCGGATTTGTCCATTTGCATCGACCTGAAACCAATGGGCTGGCGAATGGCCTCCAATACCTCTCCCGATGAATTTTTGAGAGAAACTGCCAGCTGATACAGCGCGGGTGTTTCATCAGACCAGGCCTTGATCCCGGGAACGCTTAGTTTTAATTTTGAAGGGCTCTCAGATCCGGGATTGAGGGAAACGGGAATTTGGCTTGTGGCCAGGGTCCTGTTTGAATCATTGCGGATCTCTGCGGTCAGGATGAGGCCTTTCGCATCAGCGCTGCTGCTGTTTTTGCAGAGGACTTCCAGGTCCAGATCGCCCTGGCTCCCGATGAGGTCAGTCTGTGCAAAAAAATCGGAAATTCTGAGTTTGGGCCTTGCCAGCAGGTAGGCATCCCGTCCCATGCCGGTCAGATGCCATTGGTTGTGGGATTCAAAATAGCTGCCGTCACTCCAGCGATAGAGAACCAGGGTAAGGGCATTGGGTCCATCGGTAAGGTATGGACTGATCAGGAATTCGGAAACAGCCCTGCTGTCCTCGTTGTATCCCGCCAGTTTGCCGTTGACATACACAAAGTAGGCACAACTGATGCCTTCAAATACGGCAAAGACCTCCCGCTCCTTCCAGTGGTCCGGGATCAGCAGGTTCTGGTTTAACAGCACGACGGAATTACTGTCGGCAGGCACGTCCGGAAACTGATGGGTAAAAGGCAGGTCGTAGTATTTGAATACGGCCTTGCCAAATCCCTTGAGCTCCATAAACCCGGGAAAGCCGGTTTGCTGGGTCACCTGGGTCCAGGAAGATTTTTCTATGTCAGCGGGGACATAATCAGGACCCGGAAAATATTGATACTTCCAGAATCCATTGAGGGATTTGTAGTACCTGCTGTTGACCGGCTGCGCTGCGATGGCCATTGGCTCTGTTTCATAGGGTATGTAATCGGCCCTGGGTTTTTCACGGCCTAATTCAAAAACAGAGGGGTCCTTCCAATACCCCGGAATGGTCGAATTCTTATAGATCCGGTAGTTTTCAGCTGAAATGCCGGTGGCATCCTGCTTTTCCGTAT
This sequence comes from uncultured Saprospiraceae bacterium, assembly GCA_964465435.1. Taxonomy (GTDB): domain Bacteria; phylum Bacteroidota; class Bacteroidia; order Chitinophagales; family Saprospiraceae; genus Vicinibacter. The sequence continues at coordinate 8,552 of CAYXKO010000004.1, forward strand.
TTTTGCACCCGGCTATCAAAAGACCGGTCAGTAAGAGTAAGCTGATTGTTTTTTGCATCGGCAGTGTTTGTATCGTTCCCACATAGACCCCAGAACAGGGTTGATTGTGATACGTTAATGTAGGAATCAAACGCAAAATTGAAAAAAATATGAATAGAATCTGAAAGACCGGCCATTGTATTTTCCTTACAGGCTGTTCGCTTGTGGCGTAGTCGAACCTACTAGTCCGCGTGGATGTGGTTTACCTGGCCTCTGACGATCTGGAAGGCAGGGCCACCGGTACCCGTGGAGAGGCCCTGGCAGCTGAGTATATCGCCTACTGGATGCAAAACCTGGGCCTCAAACCCAAAGGAACCGATGGCTGGTATCAGAGTTTTTCCTTTAGCTCCAACCCCCACGGCCGCAGCAACAAAGACCTGAAGGGACGGAATGTGATCGGCTATCTGGACCGCAAGGCCAAATCGACGATAGTGATCGGGGCTCATTACGACCACCGGGGCCATGGCCAGGCGGGCTCTCTCAGTCCCAGTGACAAAAGTGTCCACAACGGAGCCGATGACAATGCCAGCGGCGTGGCCGCCATGCTCTGGCTGGCCGAAAAACTCTCGGCCCGGAAAAAGCTAAAGTCCAATGTGCTTTTTATTGCATTTTTCGGAGAGGAATATGGATTGCATGGGTCCAAGGCATTTACGGACAATCCCACGGTGCCCCTTGCTCAGATCAAGGCCATGATCAACATGGACATGGTGGGCCGTCTCAATGAGGAAAAGGTAATCGCCATTGGCGGCTCCGGCACTTCCCTGGAGTGGACCCAAACCCTGGACCGGATCAAACCCGAAGGATTAAAATTTAATTATACGGCGAGCGGCGTCGGGCCCTCTGAACATACTTCCTTTTACCTGAAGGACAATACCCATATGGATCAGGATTTAATTGGACCATTATTGGTCCCAAAAGTAACGAATTCAGCTCTTCTTACGGAATGCAAGGCAATAGTCAACTGGGAGGTAATTGTCTTACAATTACACATATTCCAGACTATCCGTATTATCCACAATACCTTAAAATTCGGCTTTATTCTCCTACAATGTGTAACATGGGAATACGACCTTGTATTATAGAAAAGGTATTAAAAATTCAGGACTGTGACCAGGATGATCCACATTGTGATTATGGAAACCAATCTTTAATTTCATCTAAATCTGAATATGAGCTTTTAACTAAATCACTTAGCAGTGAAAATGAGCCTGCAGAATGGCATGAATTAAGAGTATTTGATGTTTACGGAGAATTATTGTTTAGGGCAAATTATTATCCTGGAATTATGTCAGATTTTTCTTATTTTGGGCTGGCAATTTATTGCTATTATGATGATAATGGGAATTTGGTGAATTGTTCTAAGAGATTTGAGAATTTTAAAAATTGAAATGGAACCCAAAATAGGATAGAAACCCAAACTATGAATTTAATTGAGATCTTCAAAAGATTTTAATTTTACAATAATGAAACATAAATTTAGTATATTTTTAATTATATACTCTTTAACCGTGATAGGTAAAATAAATTCTCAAACTTCTATTAGTCCTTTCATTGGATATGATTTTCAAAGGGTTATAACGAAGTCGGATTATATTTTAGATTTATCAAAGAAGGGGTATTCGTATCACAGTCCATTAATTGGATTTAGGTTAAAGCAAAGACTTTTTAAACCAATTTATTTTGGATTATTAGCCGAGTACAGCTTTAAGAAAGTAGGTGGTTATTATAATCATTCATTTCCTCAAGATCTTTTAATTTCCTATCAATATTTTAGAAATTCAATTGAATTGAAGTATTTCTGGAGAGATAATTTTTATTTTGGAACTGGACTAATGTTAAATGTTGTAAGAAATTTTTCGTTAAAAGATCAGGATCATCCTACATGGATCTATAAATCTTTGATAAATTATTATGAATTTGGATATTCTTTCCTAATCGGAGTCAATTATAAGAAATTCAATTTTGAAATATTTTATTTGCATAGACAATCCTACAAGACAAAGGAAACAGTTTACATTTTTGCATTAATGGACGGAATTGATAATATGGGAATTCGTTTGGGCTATGAAATAAAACTGTTCAATGGATTCAGAAAGAAGAAAGGAACTGAATGTCCTGATTTTAAATCCTGAAAAGTTGTAAGTGGAGATTAGGGCAAAAGTCGTCCCGACTTGGCGGGACAGGAAGACTTGCACCAACAGGGGGACTTTCTGGTTATAACGAAAGTAATTTTATTTGGCCATGCCGGCGGCATCCTGCTTTTCCGTATTTTTGCACCCGGCCGACAATAGGGCGGCCAGAAATAGAACCATGATTAACTTTTCCATCGGCAAGTTTTGAGTCGATCCCATATAGACCCCGGAGTGGGGTTAAATGTGGTTTCTGACAGAAGCAAACAAGCGCAAAATTGAAAAAAATATGAATAGAATCTTGAAGACAGGCTTTTGTATTTTGCTTTCTGCCTGGTCCGTCAGTGCACAAAAGGACCTGAATGTCCGCGTAGACGTGGTCTACCTGGCCTCAGACGATCTGGAAGGCAGGGCTACCGGCACCCGGGGCGAGGCCCTGGCAGCGGAATATATTGTGCATCGCATGCAAGACCTGGGCCTTAAGCCCAAAGGCAGCGATGGCTGGTATCAAAGCTTTTCATTCAGCTCCAATCCGCACGACCGGAGCAAAAAAGACATTCAGGGATGGAATGTGATCGGCTATCTGGACCGCAAGGCCAAATCGACGATCGTGATCGGGGCTCATTACGACCACCTGGGCCATGGCCAGGCGGGCTCTCTCAGCCCCAGTGACAAAAGCGTCCACAACGGAGCCGATGACAATGCCAGTGGCGTGGCCGCCATGCTCTGGCTGGCCGAAAAACTCTCGGCCCGGAAAAAGCTAAAGTCCAATGTGCTTTTTATTGCATTTTTCGGAGAGGAATATGGATTGCATGGGTCCAAGGCATTTACGGACAATCCCACGGTGCCCCTTGCTCAGATCAAGGCCATGATCAACATGGACATGGTGGGCCGTCTCAATGAGGAAAAGGTAATCGCCATTGGCGGCTCCGGCACTTCCCTGGAGTGGACCCAAACCCTGGACCGGATCAAACCCGAAGGATTAAAGTTTAATTATACGGCGAGCGGCGTCGGGCCTTCTGATCATACTTCCTTTTACCTGAAGGACATACCCGTGCTGCACTTTTTTACCGGTCAGCATTCCGACTACCACAAGCCATCCGATGACAGTCCATTGGTCAATTACGACGGGATCGTGCAGGTAGCGGGCGTGATCGAAAATTTGGTGGCCAGCATAGACAAAATGCCACTGACCTTCCAGAAGACCAAGGACGAAAGCAACCAGAGGGCGAATAGCTTCAAAGTGACAATGGGCGTGATGCCCGACTACGTATTCAGCGGAGAAGGCATGCGCGTGGATGCCGTCCTGGAAAACAGACCTGCTGCTGCGGCCGGAATGCAAAAAGGAGACATCATCCTCCAGATCGGATCCATTCCGGTCAAGGACGTTCACGAATACATGAAAGCCCTGGGTACGTTTGAGAAGGGTCAGGAGACCGAGGTGACGGTATTGCGCGGACAGGAAAAGATCCAGCTCAAGGTCAAGTTTTGAGATGTTTTTGACTTTTTAATTTGATTTACCCTGTGTACGCAGGGGAGTCCCAGCTGATCCACATCTGACCGGGTGTGGCTGTAAGGCCGAATTCGGAAACCGGCAGATTAGGTGCCCGGTTAATACTTGCCTGATTGACTCCGAAGAATTATTGGACATATTCTTGCCTGTGAGGTCTGATCAAGCGGTTTTCCTTCGGAAAGAACGGCTAAAATTGATAGTGGAACATCCTGGTTGGCAGACGGTGTTTTGCCCCATCAACTATTTGGAATGAGGATTTGCCCTCAATTCATTATGTTTTCATAATTGGAATACTCCGGATGAACTCCAAATTAAAATAAAGCATCCAGCCCCGGCCTGACTTATCCCCATCATCCATCAGGACAGGATCCATTTTCTGTTTGTAACACCCATTGTTTCACCCGGGATGAGAACATCCTCTTTGCAATGAGTGGCGAGGCAGGATCAATTACCAGTAATTACCGGTTTAAACCAATCGGATTGCGCCCAAATCCAATCCAGCGATCACCTTTGGGGCCTAAATACAGAATTTTTATGAACAGGTATGGCTACCCAATTTTGTTTTTATTTCTTACCCTCCTGGGCTTGTCTGCACAGAAGCAATCCATCGCGGTCATGAAATTTGAAATTCCTACTGACCTGGAATACCGACATGACTTCAACGGTTCCGGTCTGGTAGAAAAGATACCGACCCTTTTGGAATCAAGACTTGTTCAATCGGGAAAATTTGAATTGGTCGAGCGGTCTCGCCTGGAAGAGCTGATTGATGAACAGGCAATTTCCTATTCGGGACTTTCAGAAAAGGAAATTGACTTTGGCAAGCTGCAAATAGCCAATTACCTGGTTCTTGGAAAAATAACAGGCTATTCAACCGCCTCAGACCCAATGCCTGTCAGAATAGGAGCGAGGGCGATGTACATCAACAATCAGACAGTCAGTATGACCGTCACGGTAAAATTGATCAACACCAGGACCGGAAGGATAGAATTTGCTACCAGTGAGGAATCCACGGTATCTGCTAAGGGAAGACCCTCGGCAGAACCCAAACACCGGATAGATGAAAAAAACATAGATGATTGCGCCAAGGATGTCGTAAGTAAATTGGAAAGGGCAATAGGATCTGTGGTACCCGATAAACGATGATCCTGAAAGTTTTTATTCATGGAGGATCGAAATGATCTCTAAACAAATTTAAAGTTTCGTTTGCGAAAATTGGGTTTTTTGATCGATTATTCAATTAATGAAAAATGAATTAAAAGATGATAAAGGAAATTGAACCCAGGTTAAAATTTATTGGTGATTATCTCAGCTTGCAAAAACATCAAAGTTTTGTCATCCCGGAATACCAGCGCAGCTACTCTGGTGCAATGAGCAATGTGAGAAATTGTAAGATGATGTTGAATTCTATTTCTCTTCTAATGCAAACTCTTTCTTTATTATAGTATTGATACCTTTTTGTCTTGCTAAAATGATTTTTTTGTAGATGTTATTTTTATTCCTTTAATTATTCAAGAATGAACTCTGATAAATTGGAGAAAAGCATGCAGGAAAGACAGTCAGATTCCTACCATGATGGAGGCGGAAGATTTGGCGGGCCCTGTGAGGTATGTCAAAGACCCGGTCGTATTATGCCATGTCCTCTGCCCCTTCCTTATACAGGCTGCTGGTGCGAGGATTGTGCAGAGAAGATGATCCGCCTGTATCGCAGTGGATTGAAACCCATGGAGATTATACCTATTGTATACAGAAGAGAGGCGGGAGCAGATTGCAGTGCGCCAGATTCAGCAGACCTTGGGTCTGATCAATAGCCGGCATCCGGGTCCTTCCCATAAATAATTTTTGAGAGTAACCCCATCCAATCCGGGAGAGAAGCAATTTGAAGCAGATCGTGTTCAAGTTGCTTTTCCCGGATTAAAAATCCGGAAGATCTTCAGCGGGATCAAAATTATAAATTTCATTTGGGTTTTTCACGAGTTACCGGTGAGAATTCTGTTATGGTTTATAATTTATTCACTTCGAAATGTTGTATCTGAAGAATCTCATGTCCTCGTCATTCTTTACTCTGTTGATCAGGTCTTTTCCTTTTAATTTTTGATAGTCGCGATTTATTTGATTGACCAACTTGGATCTTCTTGCTTTTCGGGTGTCCGCACTTATGATCTCATTTATTTTCAGGATTTCATCCAGCCTGTCCTGATTTATGGTATGTCCGTCCAGTTTTATGAGTTCCAGAATTATAGGATCATCATTAATTTTATTTTTGTTCTTTTTCCTAATAAGCACAAAGGACAGTATGGCAAGGACACAGAATAGGGCTAGCAGATAAGGATTCACACGGGGACCGGACTTGATTAGATTTTCCTTATCTTCAAGCTTGTCATATTCCTGATTTAAATCCAGAAGCAGGTCATTTTCTCCGGATGATCTGAATAGGATCGAATCTTTCCACATGATGAAAATGGAGCTGTCCGAGCTTGTATTGACAGGTTCCAGATAGCTGACAGATTTTCTTTTGTATTCCAGGCTCTGTTTATGGATCAGGATTTTTGGATGGTTGTGAATATAGAAATAGTGGTCTGTTTCAAGTGTTATGTGGTGGGTCATTTTAATGTCATGGGACCCCAGCTTGTTCCAGCGACGGGTGGAAAAGTTGAATGCAAGGACCTGGTCCGCTGGTCCTGTTGATTTGTGGGAATCATTGACGCATTGCGGACTTAGCACATACAGGATGTCACCGGTCATAAACGAATAGATGCTGCTGCAATTCTGTTCATTTTCCGCAGGAAAAACTTCCCAGTGTCTGTCCGTGTCGTTGAATGATGTGATCAGACCGTTGGATCGCCAGAATCCGTATCCTCCGAAGGAATATACCTTATGGCTGTATTTGAATTTCTTACTGAGGTAATTGTACCCGTGGTGTTTTGAATCGTCAATTCTGGTCCATCTTGTGGAGTCATATCTCAGCACAGACCCCATACCATCGGGAAAGGCAAGGTAATTTCCATCCATTTCAAATATGTCCACCTTTCTGTTTGTCATTCCGTGATTGCTGTTCAGATCCGACCTCCATTGCCGGATTCCTTCCGACATGGAATCTATTTTTTCCAAATTGAGTCTCTCTGATTCCAGATGGAAAAAGACCTGGGACCAGCCATGACTGGAGAATAGCATGGGCAATGCAAGTAACCAGATCAGTTTCTGGTTTATAACCAGCAACAGTTTCTGATCCCAAAACATGCACAAAGACATGCCTATATTTTGATTTTTAAATTTATTTGGTGTTCTTGTGCTAAGCATTATGAGGGTTGGCTTTGGATATCAGGGCAAGAAAATTAGTATGGGTGTAAAATTGATTTTTCAGTGTGCATTTCAGAGTAAGGTATGGAATTTATTTTCTTTCACAGCTAAGGATTTATCCAGTTTGTTCCATTTTAAAAATGAGTTGCATCCCGTGAAAGGCAAACATCAAATCAGGTTCAAAAATAATTTTTTCCATCATACTTTATTCCCAGGGAAATTCATCAAAATTGCTCCGGGAACTGATTTTGCTTTCCTGCAGGATACCTGATTTTTCCGGATCAGCCAGTAAGTCGTAGCGTATCCGGTCATGCTGATTTAGTACAATGAGCATTCATTCATTTCGGCAATTCAGGGTTCTGGTTACCTGGATGGCATGAGGCTCTGCAGAGCCGGATCATTACTCCTCTCCCGGAATCTCGAGCTGGTTTTCCCATTTGCCGATCACGACGGTAGCCAGACAATTGCCGAGTGTATTGACTGCTGTCCGCGCCATGTCCATCAGTGCGTCTATGCCCAGGATGGCGGCAATGGGCCATTCCGGCAGTCCAAATGAACTGGCCGTGGCGGCCAGGATGACCAGTGAGGCACGCGCCACTCCGGCCACGCCCTTGCTGGTGAGCATCAGTGTGAGCAGCATGATCACCTGCTGTCCGATCGTAAGTTCGATACCCGCAGCCTGTGCCACAAATATAGCTGCTAGGGATAAATACAAGGTGGTTCCGTCCAGGTTGAAGCTGAGGCCTGTGGGCAGTACAAAGGCCACCACTTCTCTTTTTACGCCAAATTTCTCCATGTTTTCCATGGCTGCCGGCAGCGCGGCTTCGCTGCTGGCCGTTCCAAACGCTATGCTGACCGGCTCGGTGACGTACTGCAGGAATCTTCGCAGAGGAATTTTTAGAAAAAGCAGGATGGGCAGAAAGACCAGCAGCACAAATGCGATCAGCACAACATACAGGGTCATCAGCAACATGAACAAATTCTTCATGACGTCGATGCCCAGGTTTGAGATCGTGTAGGCAATGGCCCCTCCTACGGCAAAAGGTGCGAAATACATGATGATCTCCGTAAACTTGAACATGACGGAGGACAAAGCTTCTGCAAAGTGCAGAAAGGGCTTGCGCGACTCGCGTTCCACCATCAGCATGGCAATGGCAAAAAGCAGGCAGAATACCACGATCTGCAAGACCTGTCCTTCTGCAATGGCCTTGATGAAATTCTCAGGAAAAATATGGAGCACGAGATCCTTCCAACCCTGCTGTTTGGCGACTGTGGGGAGTTCTTCCCGGATGCCGGTGTTGACAATGCCCATGCCGGCCTTGCTCAGATTGATGGCCACCAGTCCCACCACCAGGGCGATGGTGGTGACCACTTCAAAATAAAGAAGTGATTTCCAACCCAGCCGACCCACCTGCCGCATGTTGGAGTGGCCGGCGATCCCCACGATCAGGGTGCCGAAAAGCAGAGGCGCGATCACGGATTTGATCAGTTTGATGAAGATCTTGCTCAGTACGTTTAATTCATTGCCTACGGCTGGAAAATCGTATCCGATCTCTGCACCGATCAGCATACTGATGAAGATCCAGGTTGTCAGTTTGCGGTGGAGAATACCCAGAAGGACGAATCCCAAAATGCCGGTCCAGCGAATTGCAGCCAATAATGTGGCGTGCCAGCCCAGGGACAAAAGGGCTTCCAGACAAATGAGCACGATCAAAAGGGCAATGCCACCTATGATTAACCTGAAATTGGCTTTGATGAATTCTTTCACTGGGCTTTAACTATGTTGGATAAAGCCGAAAATTAATCAGAATTTTGATTTTTTGATCAGTGCCTTTCGATTGAGAATCCCAATAAATAAGGGCATGGCGCTCAAAACAATGATGCAGAGGATGACGATCGAAAAATTGTTCCTGACAAACGGTATGTTGCCAAACAAATAGCCGATCGTACACAGGGGAATGATCCAAAGAAAGGCTCCCAGTATGTTGTAGTAGCTGAACCTTCCCGCATGCATGCTTCCAATCCCGGCCACCAGGGGCACAAAAGTCCGGATTAGGGGCAAAAACCTCCCGATAACCAGCGCTTTTCCGCCATGCTTGTCGTAAAACTTCTGGGTACGGATGAGGTAGTCCTTTTTGAAATAACGGCTGTCCTCTTCAAAGATCCGGTGCCCGGCCCATCGCCCAATGTAAAAATTGACCGTGTTTCCCAGGATGGCTCCCACGATGCAGCAGGCCATGACGATAAAAAGATTCAGATTCCCACTGGAGGAAAGCGCGCCGGCCGCAAAAAGCAGGCTGTCTCCGGGCAGGATGGCTGCCACGACCAGTCCGGTTTCAGAAAAAAGGATCAGAAAAAGGATCAGGTAAATGTAGATGCCATAATTGGTCGTTAGTTCGACCAGGTGGGTGTCTACGTGCAATAAAAAATCCAATAAGTATCTCAGTATCTCCATTACCCTGTCAAAAGAAGGCGCAAAGGTAACAACAATATACTAAGAAAAAGCAGCCTGCAGGGCTTAAACCGGGTCATCTGTGGTCAATTAGCCCCGGAAATGTGGAAAATGGACATAAAATACTGGGATTCAGCTCAGGCAAAGCCTTCAGATGCCTGAGCCGCGGAAAAGGAGGTTTTGTAAAATTCTAATATATTATATTAAAAAATAATGTATATAATATTAAAATATAGGTATATATATTGTAATATTGATTAATATTGCCATACGTTTGCAATCCCAAACCGGACAGCTAATTTATGGACAGAAATATAGGATTATGGCTTTCGTTTCCCTGGAGGGGTTTTTCAGAGCGGACCAAGGATCTGTTTTTGGCCACGGTGATTACCCTGATCGGGGTCATTGGAAGTTACCTGATCCTTGGCGGATCCATCCGGGAATCAGGCAGTTTTGAATCGGCCCAGGAATCCGGGCGAACTTCCAACATATTTGGCAGCGACAGGGAGAGCCAGTTGCCTGTGCAAAGAGAGTCCTCCGGAGCAGAGGTATTTCAGGTGCAGGGCAGTTTCAGACCCAACGAATCCCTTAGTTTTTATTACGTTTCCTTTGATTCGGACCGCAAATACCTGATTGACTTTGGCAACGGAATCAGGCAGAGGCTCATCCAGCCCAGGATCCACATGAAATATGCCTATCCGGGCATTTATCTCGTACAACTTTATGAAATGGTGGAGGGAAAATGGATTTTGATCAGTTCCCAGAACATCAATATCAAGAGTCATACCCAGGCCTCCCTTATGTTTCTTTGATTTTGTCCGTACTGTTCACGAGCTGGAGATATATTCAACAGCAAGGAAGCCGGATCCTATTTGGTAAAGGCGTATTGCACCAGGTTGGCGCCCATTCTGAGTGCCTGAATGCGAACCTCTTCCGGGTCCTTATGCACTTCCCGGTCCTCCCAGCCATCGCTCAGATCGCATTCAAAGGAGTAGAAACAAATTAATCTTCCCTGCCAGATCAGACCAAAGCCCTGGGGAGGCTTGTTGTCGTGTTTGTGGATCTTGGGCAGGCCGTTCTTAAATTCGAATTTCTGTTTGTACACCGGGTGAGAGTAGGGCAACTCAATAAATTCCAGTTCCGGAAAAACTTTTTTCATGGCCGGTCTCACAAAAGGGTCCATGCCATAGTTATCGTCGATGTGTAAGAAACCGCCGGATAGCAGATAATTGCGCAGATTTTGGGCATCCAGGTCGGAAAATACCACGTTGCCGTGGCCCGTCATATGAATGAACGGGTAGTTAAATATTTCTGCACTGCCCACCTCCACCGTTGCAAAATTGAGGTCGAGGTCTGTGCGCAGTTCCTTGTTGCAGAATCTGGAAAGGTTGATCAGTGCGGTGGGATTGGCATACCAGTCACCCCCTCCTCCATATTTGAGCAGAGCCAGCTTGAGCGAAGGCGCCTGGGGGCCCGGATGAAAGGAAACCAGGAGTGCAGAGAAGATCAGGATCGTTATGCGCATTATTTCAAGGAGTTTACGGTTTGAAGGATAAAGCAGGCTGCGAGTCCGGCGGTTTCGGTCCGGAGTCTGAAAGAACCCAGCTCAGCAGGGCTGAAGCCGGCAGCAAGGCATTGGGTCACTTCATCTTCTGAAAAGTCGCCTTCCGGGCCGATCAGGACGGTCACATCGCCTCCCTTTTGATACAGACTGCCCAGAAAACCCTTGTTTCCCGGTCCGCAGTGACAGATAAAACGCTGACCTTCCTGCTTTGTTTTGAGCAGATCGCGGAGTTTTACGGCAGGCAGCAGGTCGGGTTCATAAGCCCGAAGGGTTTGTTTTACGGCAGACCGGATGATCCGGCCCCAGCGCTCCGACTTGTCTTTTTGATTTTCCGTCCTCTGGCAGATCAAAGGTTGGATGACATGAACGCCCGCCTCCACGGACTTTTCCAGAAACCACTCAAAACGGTCCGATTGCTGGGTTGGGCTGATGGCTATGGTGATCCTGCCTTTTGAAATTTCCTCTTTTTTCCACAGTTCCTCCCTGACGCAGGCGGTTTGTTTTGGATTTTCATCCTGGATCCGGCCCAGGTAGATCTCCCCCCTGAGGTCGGAGATCAGCAATTGGTCTCCGGAGCGGTGTCTGGTGACGCGAATGCAATGGTGACTTTCCTCCTCTGAAAGCAGGAACCTCCCGTCCGGAGTTTTAGTGCCGATAAACAATTGCAAGGGTCAGAATTTTGGGCAAAGGTATTCAGAATGAAACTACGAGCCGCCCAAGCCCCATATTCTTATTTTAGGCTTACCTTCGCCCGTCAAACAAAAAGGAAACTTTTATCGTTCTCAATCCAATAAATCCGGAATATGGGCAATTTTATCATGATCAGCCAGTTTGTGCTGAGCCTCACCATCCTGGTGATCCTGCACGAATGTGGTCATTTTTTTCCAGCACGCTGGTTCAAAACCCGTGTTGAAAAGTTTTATCTCTTTTTCGACCCGTATTTCAGTTTATTTAAAAAGAAAATTGGCGAGACGGAATATGGCATAGGTTGGCTGCCACTGGGTGGGTACGTCAAGATTTCCGGTATGGTGGATGAGAGTTTTGACACGGCACAGCTTCAGAGTGAGCCCAAGCCCTGGGAGTTTCGTTCGAAACCGGCCTGGCAGAGACTGATCATCATGGTAGGTGGCGTTACGGTCAATTTTATCCTGGGCTTCTTCATTTTTGCCATGCTGTTCTGGAAAAACGGTGTGGATTACATCCCCATGTCAGAGCTTAAATATGGCATATCGGTGGATAGTATTGCCTACGAAATGGGATTCCGTGACGGGGATCAGATCCTCAAGGTCGGCGACCTGAAACCGGAGCGATTTGAGACCAACAAGATCATCAAGACCCTGCTGTTGGAGGAGAACAGCACCATTGAAATTTTAAGGGACGGACAGACCCTGACCCTCGATGTGCCCTGGGACAAACGCTCCATTCTGGCAAAACCGGAAATGAAAAATTATCCCTTTATGGGTGTGCGTACTCCGGCGGTAATAGACAGCATATTCCCGGGGAGTGGTGCAGAAAAGGCCGGTCTACAAAAAGGCGACAAGGTGTTTGAAGTGAATGGTCAAACGATCGGTTTTGCCCATGAGCTGGCCAAAGTGACCAAAAGGGCTGCTGATGCAAGTTTCAGGCTTGGAGTCTTAAGAAATGTGGACACCCTCTACGTGGATGCTGGTTCTGACAAGAATGGCACGATCGGGATCCTGTGGCCTCAGGCTAAAATTGAAAACGAGAAATTCGGATTTTTTGAATCCCTGCCCAAAGGAGTAGTGGCAGGTGTGGACCTGCTCACCACCCAACTCAAGGCCTTCAGACAGATGGGTTCAGGCAACATAAAAGCGAAGGATTCGCTGGGAGGTTTTGCATCCATTGCAAAAATGTTTGACAAGACCTGGGACTGGACCGCATTTTGGAGGATGACAGCGGTGTTGTCGATCATTCTGGGCTTCATGAATCTCCTGCCCATTCCCGCCCTGGATGGAGGATACGTCGTATTCCTGATGATCGAGGTGATCACCGGAAAAAAAGTACCGGACAAGATCGTGGAGAAGGCTACCCTGATCGGTTTTATCATTTTGCTGGCGCTGCTGTTGTACGCCAATGGACTCGATGTTTTCAGGGCATTTGGAAAGTGATGGATCGCAAAAACTACTTTGAGCATTTTGGACTTCAGCCTGCCTATTTCCTGGATGCAGCCATGCTCAGAAAAAAATATTACGAGCAAAGCCGGGAACTGCATCCCGACCTGATGGGTGGATCCGGCAGTTCTCAGGAAGAGGTCCAGGATGTAAGCGCATTCAACAACAAGGCCTACCATACGCTGCTGGATAATGGCCTGAGACTAAAATATCTTTTGGATCTCTTTGCCGGGTCGGAAGATGCCAACCACCATCCGGGAGCGGAGTTCCTGATGGAGATGATGGACCTCAACGAGGAGGTGGAAGATGCCGTAGCTGCCATGGATGAAGGGCGCATGCAGGCTCTGGCAAAAAAGACCGAGGCCCTGGCGGAAGAGGAAGAGGCAATAGCCCGACCTTATTTGGAGCAATTTGATGCAGGGCAACGGGACAGCGCTGTAATGGATGTCTTAGGGCAGTATTATGCCCGCCTGAAATATTACAAAAGACTTCGGGATCATCTTCAGCGCAGGGAACCCGAACTTTAAGATTAAAATGGATTCTCCAATTATATTCTGTCCAAGCTTTATCCAGCATTTCCCATCGATAACATGGTGACCATGGATCAAGCTCTGATCGATCGCGTGCTGCTGCTTAAAAAATTTCCGGGCAAGGGAGGATGGACCTATGCTGAATTGCCGGGAATCCCGCCTGACCCCTCCAATCCATTTGGCTGGAGAAGGGTAAGAGGAACAGTGGACGGGTTCCCACTCAAAGCATACCACCTGATGCCGATGGGAAACGGAAGCCTATTCCTGCCTGTTCGCGCGGAAATCCGCAAAAAAATCGGCAAGAAAGAGGGTGACAGCGTGCACGTCATCCTGTACGCAGATGATTTGCCCCTGGAAACCCCCGAAGAATTTCTTTTATGCCTGGAGGAAGAACCCATGGCCATGCAGCAATTTGATTCTCTCCCGGTGCCGGAAAGAGAAAGCGACGATTTTTTCCGTATTTTTAAAAAATCGG
>CAYXKO010000005.1:0-19646 GCA_964465435.1 uncultured Saprospiraceae bacterium
CGTCACCGTCTGCGTGCAGGTCTTCACATTGTTCGCTGCATCGGTAAACGTCCAGGTAATCGTCGTCGTGCCCAAGGGCCAGGGATCGTTGATTGAGGCCATGTCGCTGCGCGTGCCCACGCCCGTGATGTTGCCATCGCAGTTGTCCACCGCAACAGGCACAGATACATCGGTGTCATTGATGCAGTTTGGCGCCTGCGTGGTATAATTGATCGCGGTCAGCGTCGCACAATTTAGTACGGGAGCTTCATGATCCTCCACCACCACATCAAAAACACAGGTGGCCGTGCCACAGTAATTGGTGGCGGTCACCGTAACGGTTGTGGTTCCCTTGTTAAAGGTTTCTCCCGATCCCGTACCGGAACCGGAGGCCGTGGTCGCACCGGAGAATTCGTAATCCAAGGTGGGAGCAGGAGTTCCTGTCGCCTGTACGTTATAGTATACGACCGCTGTACAAACCCCCGGGTCGGTATCGACCGTGACGGGTGCAGTCGGACATTGGCTGAAGCCTGGCAATCCACAACTCAGCTCTCCCCGGATCGCAAAATCATACAGCACAATGATGCAATTGTCCGAGGTGATCTCCACGGTAGCATTATGAACTCCCTGAGCGGATGGATCATAGGTGACGTCGAAGGTCAGGGTACCGGAAGGACCGGAAATGGTCGCAGGAAGGCTGACATTGTCCACCGTAAAGAAGGACGCATCGGGACCGGTCACCAGAATGGATCCCGCTGCCAGGTTCAGGTCCGCAGATCCTGTATTCCGGATGGTGAACGTGCGCGTGATGGGCATGCCGGAAACCTGTCCAAAGTCCGTATGGTCAGCCATGGAAGGAGTATCGTCTCCATCGGCGATGGTGGTATTGTTGCCCCGAACGTCGATCACCGATGCCTGCACGGTGATGGCGACATTGCAGGTTTTTGTGTTGGGCGGCGAAACGGCATCCGTGGCGGTATAGGATAGGTTTACGACCTGGCCATTGCCTGTGACAGCATAGCTGCCCGCGGGTATGCTTTGATTCTCCAGGATGCTTCCTGCATCGGTACAATTGTCTGTTGGGCTGAGCTGGGCCACATAGTCCGGGATGATGATGGTGCAGGGAGATCCCGCAGTGACCGGAAAGGAAATATTGGCCGGAGGACAACTTACCACCGGAGCCGAATTGTCGAGGACTGTGACAGTCGAGATGCAGGTAGCTGTATTGCCGCTGGAATCGGTAACCGTCAGCAAGACCGCTTTGGGGCCAATGTCGCCACAGTCGAAATTCGCCACATCCAGTTCCAGCATTTCGATGCCGCAATCATCGCTGGAATTGTTGTTGACCTCGGCAGGGGTCAAGGTGTAATTGCCATTTTGATCCAGGGCCACACTGATGTTTTTACAGGCGGCCACCGGAAGGGTCTGGTCCGTGATGCTGACACCGGCCGTGAAGGTATCGAGGCAACCGTTGGCATCCAGGACAAAATAAGTATAGTCACCCGGGCACAAACCCGACAAAATCGGAGTGGCGGGACTAACGACCCAGTCGTCTGTGATGGCGGTGCCGGTGTGTGTGCACATACCCAGACGAAGATTGTTTTCAGTTTGATAGCTGCTGTTGTACAGCTGGACGTAATTGCCCACGTTGAGTTTTCGCAAATAGTATTCCGCTCCGGTTCCTTTCAATACGATCCGGATCTCATACCAGGTATTGTTGGTATAGCCGCCGGGAACGGAAGCGGTGACATTACTCCGGTTGTTATTATCCTCGTAGACAAACAGACTCGTTGCTTCAAATGAAAATGCATACAGTAAATCCGCACGCGTATTCGTTGTTGAACCGGTACTGTTGCCATGCCAGCCGATGCTGCTCAGCCCACCTGCAGGATGGTAAAATTTAAAGCTGAATTCCTTGCCGGCCACCCGTGCAAAGGTGGCAGGGGTGTGGATCCTCTTGTTCCAGTTGCCGTTTCCGGTCACGCTGAGTTGGTTGTTCTGGGTGTAGGCACCGGAATTATTATCCTTTGTAAACAAGGTCGGCGAAAGGGTCGGCCCGTAAAAGGCATGGGCAAACTCCGGGCCGGAGTAGCTAAAGGGCGCAAAGCCCCCGGACGGATTCAGGATCACCTGGCCGTTGCAGGTATTGGGCGTACAGCTGTTGACGTGGGTGATGTTGGCTGACAGGTCGAGCTGAGGGGCAATGGTCAGGGCCACGCCTGCGCTGTCCTTGCAACCATTTGAAGCTGTCACGGTCACATAAGCGGTAAAGTTGCCGCTCGTGTCATAGGTATTGGTCACGTTTTGTCCGGTGGCCGTGTTGCCATCGCCAAAGGCCCAGGTGTAGCTAAGCCCTGAGCCTGTGCCGGAGGCGGTAAAACCAACCGGGATGTTGATGCATTTGCCGGTGGTGATGCTGTTTGAGGCATTGATGTCGGCCTGGCTGCTGACCGTAGCGGAATTGAAGGCCCGGCAATTGGCCGCATCGATGACGGTCACCGCATAGGTACCTGCACTCAGACCGCTGACAGCCTGTGTGGTCGCTCCATTGGACCAGCTATAGCTCAGAGGGGTCAGTCCTCCGGGCGCATTCACGGATACATCCCCGTCGGTTGCACCAAAACAAATGGTCTCTCCCTGGGTGGTGGTTCCAAAGTTATAGGAAGGCGGCTGGTTGAGTGTGGCGGAAGCAGATCCTGTACATCCAGACGCATCCGTCACCGTGACGCTGTAGGTCCCCTGGGACAGATTGCTCAGGGTAACCAGGGTGGCCAGGGTATTCCATTTGTAGGAATAAGGAGCTACCCCTCCCGTTACCACGGCGGTTACAGAACCATTGTTGGGCGTAGGACAGGTGGGATTGGTTTTGTTGATGGTCACATCCAGTACGCTGAATGCCGGAAAATTCCAGCCTGTGTTGCCTCCCAGGTCCATGGCCTGATTGGCGTTGAAGGTGGCGCTACCGGATGCTGTGTTGTCTTTTAGGTTGACAAAATTGGAACTCACCGTACCGGATGACTGGCTAAAACCGGCCGGAGATCCGGGCGTATCGGATAGAATGGTCAGGTCTTTTTCGCAGTTGCCTGAAGCCAATAGCTGCACGGTGGTTTGCGTCGTACCGGATGCCAGGGTCAGGGTATTCCCCGCATCCACAATCAATTTATTGAATGAATTGGACCCGATCATGTTGCTGTACATGACGCTGTCTGTCTGAAACCTCAGATCGTAATAGCTCAGTCCCCCACCCGCGAAAACCACCGTGTCGCCATGACTTTTCAATATGATCTCGCTGGTGCCCGCTGAAAGAGTCAGGTTGGTTGGATCCGCTACATTCCAGATTCCTTCGGTCAGCAATATTTCAGAACTTCCCAGTGTCAAAGTCCTGGAGGCATTCCCGACCAGGTTGAAACTTTTTCCAAGTATGTTTTTTCCGTTGGTGTTGAAATGACCCTGAGCCAAAGTCAGGCTATCCGTATAATTAAAATTTGCTTCCAATTTAAGAGTACTGTTGTTTTCTGCCTCTACAAGGACATCCGTTAGAGTTTTTCCAAATAAATTTACCTGATGCGTAAGTCCGTCATCGGCTAGTAAATTCCATCTTCCTGTCCAGTTCTGGTTCACGGATGGAGACAGAAATAGGTTGCCATGAATATTCAGATTCTGTGCCGATCCGGCCAGGCTGGGATTAAAGAGTACAGAAAGCCAGGTCATGTTGTAGCAATTGCCCACCACATCCAGGGTGACCGTCTGCCCGGTCGTGGTAAAGGAATTGGCATCAAAGACGACATGGTCCGTTGCTGAAGGCAACTGATTATAAAAAACATTTCCTCCGGACCGGGTCGCCCAGTGATTGGCATAATCCGACCAGTTGCCCGAGTCGCCCACCCAATAATAAGCCACACAGCTCTGACCAAATGTGATCCCGGTATTGTTACCCAGGTCAATGCTGTTAAATCCGGCATTATAGCTTGCACCTCCTGTACCACTGATGTCCTTGATCCAGACGTAGTCAAAACATAGTTGTCCTGATGCTTTGGATAAAGTGGCCTGAGTACCCGGGGTGGTCGAATTGATCAAAATGGGTGTACTACCGGTACCTAGTATTTGCACATCATCTGTAAAGGTCTGGGTGCGCGATGCGCCAAAATATAGACGGGTGTTGCGACCCACAGAGGTAAAACTATTATAACTGTTGTTTTGGTAGAAATAAATCTCCGGCCCCTGGATATTTTTTGAGAGGATCAGAAAATTTCCAAAGGTATTGCTGCCATTGATCTGAATCTGGGGTATGGATGCGGTGTTCGAATGATCCATATTGAGGGTAAATCCTGCAACTGTGTTGCTGCCATTAAGCGTTATGTTTTTGCGGTTGGTTACATTAAAGACCAGGGATCCATAAGTATTGTTTCCTGACAGAGTGATAGTATAATCACTGGTATTTTGGTGCTGGAAAATGACATCACCATAGGCGAGATTTCCGCCGGTAAATGTTTGATTTTCCGACTGGTTGGTCTGCACCAAGAGGACTGCACCTCCCATATTGAAGCTGAGGTTGCTTGCTCCGATCAGCCATTGCCTTCTGACCCTGACCGTGTCAGATCCTGTAAAATTCAACAACCTGGAATTTGAATTATTGCAGTCAAAGTCCAGACCGAAATCTACTTTGTAGCCATTGGAAAAAAACTTGCCCTGAGTAAAGGTAGTGGTCACTCCAGTTGCCGCTTTATAGTCATTTAGCAGGGTCCAGATCGCATTGGCGTTTCCATTAAAGACCATCCCTCCATTCAGTAATTTTCCGGCAAAATCAAGGGTGTAATTTCCTGCTAACGGACTCAGGGTGGTAGAGGCTGTCCTGTTCCAGTTCATGTTGTTGGAAAAAGTGACCGAACCATTCAGATTCAGCGTACCGGAATGGTTCCAGCTCATGGCGCTGTTGACAAACAAATTTCCGTTGACCGTAAGTGAACTCGTACCTGTGAAGCCTGGCGTAAAGGCCACATTGTTCCAGATCATGTTGACCACGGTGGCAGTCTGATTCAAAGAAACGGTTTGACCTGCTGCCGTAAAGGAGGCATTGTCAAAGACCACATGATCGGTGCTCTTGGGGATGATGCAACCATTGCCCGGTCCTCCGCTGGTGAAGGCCCATTTGTTGGGATCCGACCAGCTACCTGTACCTCCTACCCAATACATGGTGATCGGTTGCACGGTTTGAGCAGTCCATCCGACAATGTTACTGATGACTGCATCCGTGGCATTGAAACCTGCACCACCTTGTACTCTGTGATTTTGCAGGGTGATCCACTCTGTATTCACCGTACCGGAGGATTGGGTTATGATCGAATTTGTGCTGCTGTTGCCTGAGATCGTGGAGCGCCGCAAACAAGAACTCCTTGGAATAAAATTGGTTGTGGTTTGGGTACGGGATGAAGCAATCACCATGTTAAAACCATTTGGAAGATCCAGTGTGCTAAAACTGTTGTTAGAGTTCATGTCCAGGTAAGCGTTTCCTGTACCGAAGGTTTCCAACACAAAATTGCTAAAGGTATGCGGTCCGGTAATGAAATAGACCTGTCCCTGGTAGATTCCATAGTGATCGATGTCCACATGGCGGAATACGGAAGAATTGTTAAAATTAATTCTCTTATGATTTGAAGAAGCTAAGGTTTGAATAAAGACATCCCTAATGTTATTATTTCCTAAAAAATTAATCTGTCTGAGACTACCTGAGTTAATTCCTGATTTTATTACTACATCATAAAAGCTTCGGCTTCCTCCATCAAAATTCAAATCTTCATCAAGGGATGAATTTAACAAAATGGTAGCGTTTCCATGGGTAAATGTGGTATTGATGTTACTGGTTATGCGAAAAGCACTTCTGGCCCGGAGGGTATCTGTTCCGGTAAGGTTAATGATCCTTAGATCCGTGCCACTGTTTGCCAAAAACTCCAGACCTGCATTGATCTCGTAACCCGCAGAAACAAATTGTCCTTCCACCACATTCAAGCTATAAGCCGTATTGATGATCAGATCAGAGCCCAGGGTCCATTTGGGCCCTGAGGCAGTGGTCCTGGCATCAAAGAAAATGGATTGCAGCATGGTCTTGCCGGCCGTGTTCAGGATGTTGTTGGTAGAATCCGAGTAAAATTGAATTTGAAAGTTGTGGTTCCAGGTGGTACTGTTGCTTAAGACAAAATCTCCTCTTGGAATAAGGTTGGCATTTTGTACCCAGGTCATGGTTCCTGAGACAATTAGGTCTCCCTGAATCTCCAGCTGGAAGTTCCCCTGCAGGCTGGGATTTAAGGTGACCCCGCTGGTCCAGCTCATGTTGCGGCAGACGGTGCTCGCCACTAGGTTGACGGACTGACCCGTAGCCGTAAATGAGTTGACGTCAAAGACCACGTTGTCCTGTGTACCCGGCAAACAACCTGCAGAGGGGCCGCCGCTTGAGAGCGACCATTTGTTCAGGTCATTCCAGTTGCCGGTACCACCCACCCAGTAATAAGTGAGCGGTGGGGCCGGTACGATGTTCCAACCAGTGTTGTTGGTATTGGTAGTTACGTTGGAAGCTTCCCAGGTGGCACCTCCCTGTGCTCTGATATCCCTGAAATTAATGAAATTAAGGCTGTTTGTTCCACTTGCATCTGACAAGATAGCTTGCGTTCCGGTTGAAGTAGAGAATAAATCGATGAGGCGGGTACATAAACCAATTCCAGTCAATGATTTCAAAGTCTGGGTTTGGCTGGCACCAAAATAAACATCCATGCCGTGGTGCAACTGCAGCGTATCGATGGTATTGTTGTTATACAGATACAATCTGGGTTGTACTGAGGGATTTGTAAACTTAAGGCTCAGCATAGTGTGGTTGCCATACACCTGAAAATTGGGTGCGTAGCCAGTATTGGAATTTAAATATTGCACTGACACATTTCTGCTGGTGAAAGCTTGCTGCCAATTGACAAGTTGTTGACCGGATATCCGGAAATAGATATCGCGACAAATCGTGGAGGCATTTATTAAATAAATAGTATAGGAACTACTGGTGTGCTGTGCATCAATGACCACATCATGGTAGGTTTTGGCGCCACCATAAAAATAAATTTCGTTGCTCAGAGCAGATGGTTGTCTGATCAGCAATACTGCCTGGTCCATGGTCAGGTTTGCATTGGCTCCAGTCAAGATATGCCAATAACGCTGTATGCGAACCGTGTCAGTACCTGTAAAATTGAGGACTTTGGGCACATCCAAAGATGCATTAAAGTAATCTCCAAAATTCACCGAAAATCCGTTGGAGATAAATCCCGCATCCCTGAATTCTGTATAGTATGAATTTGAAACTGAAAAGTTGGAAGCAAGGGTCCAGGAACCAGAAGATGAATTTCCAGGATTGTCAAATAGAACAGCATTGGAAAATGTCTTTCCCGCCATGTTAATTACATTACCGGAAGTGGTACCACTAAAGGTAACTAAGTTGGCATGACTCCAATTCACTCCACTGCTAAGGACAATGGACTTGCGCAAGGTGAGTCCGCCATTCAGAATCCAATCCATGGTGCCTGAAATTGTTAGATCGCCGTTGAGAATCAGATTCTGGCTCCCTGAAAAATTGGGACTTGCATTCACGCCGGAAGTCCAGGTCATGTTGCTGATTTCCGCATGGATATTTAAGGTCACGGTCTGATTACTGCCCGGGAAAGAATTGTTGTCAAAAACCACATGATCCTGACGGGAGGGCAAACAATTAGCAGGAGCACCCCCACTGCTGAAAGACCACTTGGTCGAATCACTCCAGTTGCCTGTACCACCAATCCAATAATAATTTTGTACCGCCTGGGGATTCAGGGTCCAGCCCGTATTATTGCCTTCATTAACCACATCGTCGGCATTCCATACCGCTCCTCCCTGGGCTTTGATATCCCGCATGTACAGTTGATCCACAGTGTTGGTACCTGTCAGATCGCTTAAGGTGGCCTGGATACCGGAGCTTGTCGAATACAGGGAGATCCTTCTGGAGCAAATGCCATCTGCGGTCAGTGATTTTAAAGTCTGTGTCTGGTTGGCACCAAAATAAGTCGTCATACCATGATGGAGCTGCAGGGTATCGATGGTGTTGCTGTTGTTGAGATATAAAACCGGCATGACCGATGGCGTAGAAAACTTAAGGCTGGTGATGGTATGATTACCAGTTAAACTAAAGCTGGGTGCATAGCTTGTATTATTGCTTAAATATTCAACAGAAACAAACCTGGCATTATAAGCCTGTTCCCAGCTCACTGATTGCTGACCCGTTATTCGAAAATATAGATCGCGACAAATCGTAGAGGCATTGGACAAGTAAATAATGTAAGAGCTTGATGAATGCTGAGCATCAAAAACTACGTCGTGATAGGTTTTGGCTCCGCCATAAAATCCCATGTTATTAAACAGACCGGATGGCTGTCTGATCAACAATACCGCCTGCCCCATGGTCAGGCTGGCGTTGGCACCGGTCAGCATGTTCCAGTACCTCTGAACCCGGACGGTGTCCGTGCCTGTAAAATCAAAAATTTTGGGTACATTTGAAGATGCCTCAAAGTAATCTCCAAAATTTACGGAATAACCATTGGTTATGAATCCTGCATCCCTGAAATCAGTGTAATAGTTATTGGAAACAGTAAAATTGGAAGCCAGGGTCCAGGAACCTGCAGAGGAATTGCCGGGGTTGTCAAATAACACATAATAAGGAAATGTCTTACCTGCCATGTCAATGGCGTGTCCGGAGGTAGTACCGCTAAATGTGACCACATTGGTATGACTCCAGTTGACTCCGCTGTTGAGGACGATGGATTCGCGCAAGGTCAATGAACCGCTCAATTGCCAGTCCATGACTCCGGACACGGTCAGGTCACCGTTGATGATCAGGGATTGACTTCCCGCAAAATTGGGGCTCGCATTGACTCCGGAGGTCCAGCTCATGTTGATGACCTCTGCAGCCACATTCAGCGTGATGGTCTGGTTGCTGCCGGGAAAGGAATTGTTGTCAAACACCACATGATCCATACGGGTAGGCAAACAATTTACCGCTGGTCCCCCGCTGCTTAGCGACCATTTTGTGAGATCGTTCCAGTTTCCTGTACCTCCTATCCAGTAATAAGTCTGAGTGGCAGGCGGATTAACCGTGATCCCGGAGGTATTAATGGATTCAAGTGTGTTGTTTGCGGTCCAGCTTGCGCCGGAAAAATTGATGCGGTTGAAACGCATAAATTCCAGGGTATTGCTCCCGCCATCGCTGTCGGCGATGTTGGCTGAAACGGAGGAGTTTGTGCTGTAGAGGTAGATGAGCTTCTGACAATCCCCCACAGCCGTCAGGCCTTTCAGGGATTGCGTGGAGGCTTGGTAGATGCGCCAGTTGGTCCCTGCCGGCAGGCTGACCTGGCCAAAGCTGTTGTTACTGCCACAGTACAATTGTGGCAGCAGCCCATTGGTGGTGATCGTAAAGTTGCCAAAATTATGAGAATATAAGATCGGCGATTCACTGACGGTAGCAATGGTCGCCTGATTATAATGTAAAGAAAAATTCCCGAAGGTATTGTTGCTCCCATCAAAATACAAAATAGAACGATTGTGTATGGCAATGGTCACATTACCGTAAATCGTGTTGTTGTCGCGAAAAAAGATATAGTACTGATTGTTGGAGCTGTTCAGATTTTTTATGACGACCGCCCCGAAGGTCTTGCCACCTCCTTCCAGGGTAAGATCAGTGGCCGCAGATGTCTGCATCAACAATACGGAAGATCCGGCCGTATACACAGTGGATCCACTGGTGTTGATCCGGTAGAGATATCCTACCCGGATGGTATCTGTCCCTGTAAAGTCCAGGGTGCGCACCGTTCCATTGTCATCGGCATTAAAAGTCAACCCATAATCAACGGATTTGCCGTTAGAGCGGAAAATACCGGTATAATGTTCTGTTACACTGGTAACCTTAAAGGCATCCTGCAGGATCCATTCACCACCGGATCCATTGAACCGCACATTGGAAAAAGATTTACCCGCACTGGTGATGGTTTTTCCCGTAGTAACTGCCGTAAAAATGACGTAGTTATTTTGGGTGAAGGTACAATTGCTGTTTAGGGTAAAATTGCCACGCACAGACAAGGTGCCGGAATGCGAAAAATTGGTGGCCGAGTTAAGGATGGAGAAATCACCATTGGATGTGAAATTGTAAGTGCTTGCAAAATTGATCGCGATCGGACTCAGGTCCACCAGAAAGCTACCCACCGTGCAAGTATTGTTAAAAGTCAGGCTCCAGCCTGTAGAGTTCAGGACACTGAAGCTTCCATTGGTAAGGTTCAAGGCCAGATTGGTATTTCCCGCTGTCTTGTTGTCAATGCTGACATTGCCATTGGTGCTGGAGATCGTGCCACTGGTCAGGGTTCCGGTGGTCCAGTTGTTGAAACTCAGGTTGCCGGTCATGGATATATTGCCCGTACTGAAATTTCCTCCGGACCAGGCCGGGACAGTCATGCCTCCATTGCTCAAGGTGATCGCCCCACTTGAGAAAGCGCCGGTCGTTTTGGAATTCGTAAAAGTGATATTGCCGTTGGTAATGGAAATACTGGTGGAGCTAAAACTGGTCATGGTGGAATTGTTGAATTCAAAACCTCCCACATTGACAGGTGAGTTCAGCTGTACCGATCCCATGGAAACGCTTCCTGCCGTCCAATCGGATATCAGAACTTTCCCGGTGCTGCTGATGACCTGTCCGGTACTTAAATTTCCGCTGGTCCAGTTGCTGATGGTCAGATTTCCGGTCATGTTAATATTTCCCGTATTGAAATTCCCTCCTGTCCATCCCGGTACCGAAAGTCCTGCATTGCCCAAAGTGATCGCCCCGCTTGAGAAAGTGCCGGTTGTTTTTGAATTGGTGAAAGTGAGGTTGCCGTTGGTGATGGAAATGCTGGTGGAGGTAAAACTGGTCATGATGGAATTGTTGAATTCAAAACCTCCCACGTTGACTGCAGAATTTAATTGCACAACACCCATGGTGACGCTGCCTGCCGACCAGTTTGAAATCAGGATCTTCCCGGCACTGTTAATAACTTGCCCGGTACTTAAATTTCCGCTGGTCCAGTTGCTGAGCGTCAGATCTCCGGTCATGGTGATATTTCCGGTCGTAAAATTCCCTCCTGTCCATCCCGGCACGGAGATGCCCCCGTTGCTCAGCGTGATCGCCCCGCCGGAGAATGTACCCGTTGTCTTTGAATTGGTAAAAGCCAGATTACCGGTGGTGATGTTGATCGCGGTCGTGGTGAAGGCAGTCAGGGTGGCATCGGTAAAGTTCATGGCTCCACCACTGACCTGTAGCGTACCGGATCTGCTGAAGGACATCGTGCTCACATTCTTGATGTCAAACTTTCCTCCGACCGTCATGGTTCCACTGTTTTTTGTAAAGCTCATGTTGGACCCATCGACCAGAAAATCTCCGCCTATGATGAGATTGCCATTGACATGGTTAAAGCTAAAAGGAGCTCCGAGGGCCAAAAACTTTCCATCGACATTGAGGGTAAATCCCGCACCGGTAAAGGTCGGATTATTGCTTACTCCGTCCCACTTAAAATCCTTGCAATAGGCTTCCTGGTTCAGGGTCACGATTTGCCCGGCTGCAGAAAAAGAATTTACGTCAAATATCACGTTGTCCAGGACACTGGGCACGATGGTATGCTTGGTCGAACCTCCGGATGTGGTGGCCCAGTGGGTAAGATCGTTCCAGTTGCCAGTGCCCCCCACCCAAAAGTAATCGGCTGCGGACAGAGACCTGGAGCTTAGGTTGATAATCAGAAAAAGAATGGCGCAAAAAGAAAATTTGCAAAATCTGGGATAAATTATTTTAATCACTTTAATAGGTTCTTTAGGCTTGTATTAATAAAAGTCCGGTGCCAATTCAAATGGCAGGTTAAAAAAATGAAACAGCATTTTCCTTTGTCACTTTCAAGATCCATTTGAATGAACCGATCATTCCATATTGCAGAGATCTGAAAATTGAATGGACTTAAAAAATGACTGGATTGAAAATGCCAAATAAACTTTTAAATGTTGCTGGTTAAATTAATGATTGGTTTATGATTTCTGCTTCAGTTTATATCACAATTATACAGTGCTGAAAAGGCAAATGTCCCAATTGGTCCAAAAATGTTCTGAATGGTTGTTCCGGTGTTCCGAATGACATGCATTTTTCAATTAAAAGCAAATTGACCCTGTCAAACGGCTTGTATTTTCATACATTTCAAAGTGCACTTCATGGGGCGGAAAATGATCAACAGGATGAACTTTTGGGTATGTTTAAATCGGAAATCACTTTGGCCTGCCAATGAAATGCCTATCTGAATCATTGCAAAAGGACTTTCCAATATTATTCCAACAATCTTATAAATAAACTAAATTTGCGTCCTGGCACCTAAGATCAAGGATGTTTCAAATGTCAAATAATTTATGGGTTGTTAAAAATTCAGATCTTAAAATGATTCTGAGTACACCGGAATGAAATCATTTTTAAATCATAACCGATCAATATACATTAAATCTGTAGGTACCCTATTTTGTATTCTGATGGGCATGCTTGCCATAGGCCAGGATTGTCAATCCCCCTCTCTGTACCTTGCCCAAAAGAAGATGAACGAATTCATACAAAAATATGAATCCGGAAAAACACTTTCTTATTTCGACTCTGTCTCCCAAACTCCCGACATAAAAAAATTACGAAGCTGCGAAGAATACTCCTACCTGTTGTTGGCCCGAGGAGAGGCTCTTGAACTCGAAAATGATTTTGAAAATGCATTGTTGCAGTACCAGCAACTCTACGACTTGTCTGAAGCAAGCCAATGGTGGAAAATCACAACCCATGCCTGCATATCCATGGCCCGCTGTTACGAGCACATCCAGCAAAGCGCTGAATGTCTCAGATATCTCATGCTTGCCAGGACTATGATTGCCGAACACCGGCTCGATACCCTGTATGCAAGATTTTGCAAGCGCTACGCATCCTATCACCGAATTTTTGACAACAAGGATTCAGCCAGGGTATATGCGCGATTGTCCATTCGGCTGGGTCACCAATATGGAGTGTACAGGTCCGTTTTTGATGGCCATCTGCTGATGGGAATCCTTACCACAGAACTTGATTCTGCCATATATCATTTTCGCAAAGCCACTGAAATATTCATTTCCAATGGCGATTTTCATGGTGCCGCCTCCCAATCCATGAATATCTGCAGAAGATTGATCGAGGCAGAAAGACTGACCGAAGCAAAATCGGAACTCAGTCTTGCTTTCGGATACATTGAAAAAATGGAGGAAAAAAATAAAAACTACTATTCAAGTTTATACCGGTATTATCAAATTTACAGCCACATCTTTGAAAAAAACAAACAGTACGACTCCGCATTTCATTACCTCAAAACCTCCTTTGAATATTCAAAAAAAGCGGAATTCCTGATCAATCAGGAGATCATCACCGCAAACGCGGTGGATTTTGCCATAGAAAGACAAAAGGAAAAGACCAAAAACCTGGAGACTTATTACGCCATCATGAAATGGGGTCTGATCGTCTTATCCCTGGGCATCCTGCTATTCTGGATCCTGTTGAAAAATAACATCAGCAAGAAAAAAGAAATCCTCCAGCAAAATGAACTGATCCAGTCCCAGAACAAATTTCTGGAGCAATCCAATCAAAAGCAATCCATGCTCCTGGCTGAGATCCACCATCGGGTAAAGAACAACCTGCAGCTGATCATCAGCCTGCTCAGAGTGCGGGTCAAAGACCCGGAGCACCAGAAACTGGAACCCTATTTAGAGGATATTTCGGACAAAATCAGGGGCATCTCCCTGATCCACGAGCAACTATATTCCACCGGTGAATTTGAAAAAATTGAAATGAAATCCTATTTGAATAATTTGCTGCTGAGTTACCGGGAGCTCAACACCCACGAACAGGCTTTTGATTTCAAGCTGGATGCAGATCCTGTCCATCTAAACCTGGAAACCGCCATGCCCATCGGGATCATCTGTTCGGAGTTGATCGGAAACTCGATCAAACACGCCAGGATTGCGGATAAAAAAATGATCTTGTCTCTTTCCATCCGATCATTGGATGATCGTTACGAATTGCTCTATACCGACAACGGTCCGGGTCTGCCCGATCAGAGCGGTCCCGAAAAAAAATCAAACCTGGGCATGGGTCTGCTGAAAAACATGGCCAGACAGCTCCAGGCGGAATACGAAATGTACAATCGCGACGGAGCCTGCTTCAAACTTTCATTCAGGGAAAAACTAATTTCAAAACTGTGAAGCGATTGAAAATCCTGATCGTCGAAGATGAGGTCCTGATCGCGGAATTGATCAGCGACTACCTGCTCGAAGCAGACTTCGATGTCGTCGGCATGGCCATTTCCTTTGATGAGGCATTGGCCCTGTTTGACCAGCATCATCCCGATTTGATCCTGGTGGACATCCGACTGTACGGAGAGAGATCCGGGATAGACCTGGCAAATGAATTATTGAAGAGAAACGAAGCGGTCCCCATCGTATACCTAAGTTCCCAGTACGATCCCAAGACCCTGGATCATGCCCTGCAGACCCATCCCTACGGCTACCTGACCAAACCCATTCAAAAACAAACCCTGCGCACCACCATAGAGGCTGCCTACAGGCTCTACCTTTTAAAAAACCCAAAACCGGACTATGTCGAACTGCAGGAAGGCAAAGTGCTCCACCGCATTGCGATACAGGACATTCTCTACATCCAGGCGGATCATGTGTACATCATAATTTACACGCGACAGAAAAATCAGATCACCGTACGGATGACCCTGGGTCAGATCATGCAAAAGATCAGCGCTCCAAATTTTATCCAGTGCCACCGTAGCTACCTGGTCAATACCGCATACATAGCCCAAAGCACCAGCGGGAATCTTGTCCTGAGCAATGGCCACGAGATACCCGTGAGCAGAGGGAAGAGAAAATCCCTCCATTTTGAAAAATAGCTCAATAAATATTCAACCAAAAAGAGTTATTCCACATTCGCCACATGCAGACTAAACCATAGTCACATGCCGGCCCGTACTTCCCGATCGATCAATCTGTCACCACATAGGAGCCCGCACTGCCTCCCGTGATGCTACCACACTTCAGATTGTGGCCGTTGGTGCGGATGAGGCCATTGGTCAGGGTCAGCTGATCGACGATCAGATCGCCGTCCAGTACCATGATCTTTCCGGAACCGTTCATGATGAGGCAATCTATGGTCACCGACCCAAGTGGCTTGAGGTGTATGGATTTGCCGACCGTAAGGCAGGATTCGGGGACATAACCGGACTGGATCTCCAGGGTTTCTCCGTCAGATGTGTTGGGATCGTTGATTGCATCGGCAAGGCTGCAGTAATATTGGTTGTCCTCCACGTTACGGACAGCCAGTGGATGGACGGTAAAAGTACCCGCACTGGTGCCCGTTCCTCCTGGGGTGGTGACGGCTATGGTACCCGTGGTACCGGCGCCCACCGTGGCGGTGATTTGGGTATCCGAGTCAACCGTATAAGAACTCACGTCCGTTCCGCCGATCGCGACCGCCGTGGCACCCGTGAATTGCGCACCGGTAATAACCACGACACTTCCCGTACAGCCTGAACCGGGCGAAAATGAACTGATGGTGGGTGCGGATGTTCCGGATATTGCGATCAGGTCACCGGAAGGATTAATGCCTGCTGTGATGTCCAGATGTTTCAATACAGAGTATGTTCCACTGCCGGCGGGATCGTATTCAAAGATCACACCAACACTTGAATTACCTCCGGCAAAGGTCAGGCCATAGAATTTGCCTCCTGATTCAATGAGACTGCCGGATGGATACGAACCACTAGTACCGTTGAATTCGTGCAAGACCGTATAGCTTCCCGCTCCGGCAGGATCATATGAAAAAATTACGCCGTAACCCGGATTGCCGCCGCTGTTGGTCATCCCATATAGGTTTCCCCCGAACTCGAGTAAGCTGCCGGATGGATTTGCTCCGCCGGTTTGGTCGAATTCGTGCAAGACCGAATAGCTTCCCGCTCCGGCAGGATCATATGAAAAAATTACGCCGAAGCCTGAGCCTCCTCCATTTAAAGTCATGCCATAAAAATTGCCAGCCACCTCAATCAGACTTCCATAAGGATTTGACCCATTGCCTACCATGAAATGATGTTTGACAGCAAAACTTGCGGTAGATGGATCGTATTCAAAGAGTACGCCATCTCCATGCATACCTCCGAAAGGGGCCATCCCATAAAATTTCCCCCCACTTTCGATCAGGCTGCCAGAAGGATTTGCTCCGGAAGTACCATAATCGAATTCATGCAAGACCTGGTAGTTGCCTGATCCTGTAGGATCGTATTCATAAAGTACTCCTTTATCTGCACCTCCGCCATATTCGGTCATCCCATAAAATTTTCCACCGAATTCAAGTAATTTCCCAACCGGATTTCTTCCCTCAACATCGTCAAAGCGATGCCTGACCGTTTGGTTACCTGTAGCGGGGTCGTACTCAAACAGCACGCCATAAGACATGATTCCTCCACTGTAAGTGGTGCCGTAAAATTTTCCACTGTACTCGACCAAACTGCCATAGGGAACGCTCCCATTTGTTTCTTCTCCAAAATTGACTTTCACCTGATAACTGCCGGACCCGGAAGGGTCATACTCAAACAGCACCCCCAGTCCAGCGTTACCTCCGGAATTGGTCAGGCCATAGAACTTTCCACCGCTTACCATCAGACTGCCATTGGGTCTGCGGCCTGTTGGGTAACTAAAATGATGTAATACCTGATAATTACCGGACCCAGCCGGATCGTACTCAAACAATACTCCCCCGATATTAGTCCCTCCATAATAGGTCATGCCATAAAACTTTCCACCGCTTACTATCAGGTCTCCCTGTGGGTTGGCACCCTGAGCCCCGTCAAATTCATGTTTCACAGCAATACTTGAGCTGGTTGGATCGTACTCAAAAATTACACCGCCACCACCCGTCGGACCCCCGGAAAAAGTCATGCCATAAAACTTCCCTCCGCTTTCCATCAAACTCCCATGGGGATTCTCACCGGTGGGATTGCCATCGAATTCATGCAATACCATATAGTTGGGGGACCCGGAGGGATCATATTTAAATAGTACACCCTGGTCTGTTGAACCTCCAACCTGGGTCATACCATAGAACTTCCCTCCGCTTTCCATAAGACTGCCATTGGGATTGGCTCCGTCGGTCACACTAAATTCGTGCAAGACCTGATAGCTACCCGACCCTGCCGGATCATAATAAAACAGCACCCCTACGTCTGAACTGCCACCATTCGAAGTAAGACCGTAGTATCTTCCGCCGCTGAGCACTAAGCTGCCGTAGGGATTGGCTCCATCGGTCCCGTCAAATTCATGTAAGACCTGATAACTTCCGGACCCTGCCGGATCGAATTCAAAAATAACACCATAGCCAGGAATTCCTCCAAACCCGGTCATGCCATAAAACTTCCCTCCGTTCTCCAACAAACTGCCGTAAGGATTGGCACCGCTGATTCCATCAAAATGATGCAGGGCTGCATAATCACCCGTAATGGGATCAAATTCAAATAAAACCCCTAAGTCATAGTCGCCGCCACTTGCTGTCAATCCATAGTGTTTCCCGTTGTAAGAAATCATTTGGGTATAAGAGGGACTTGAACCCGGTATTTTTGGGAATGAATATTCCGTGGAAAAATTGCTCCCATCTGCCTTAATGCTCATGATGGTGCCAAGGTTGTAATCGCCACCCCCGCTGGCAAGCCCCCACAAGGTGGCAGGCTGAGCTTTTGTGACGTTGACCAGGCCCAGGATGCAAAACAAGATAGCCAGGAAAGTTAAAGCTTTAATTTCTGACAGTTTGGCACGCAGTTTTGAGGAAAACGGAATATCAGGATTTAAATGATTTACTTGGATGGTAGCCATAAAATCCTTTGAGGTAAAAAAGTCCGGAGAGAGTCCACTCTTCATTATTAGTTAATTTTTAGTTGGTGGAAGATCTGAAGGTCAGCAAATAAATACCCAAAGGTAAGCAGGCGCCCAGATATTTTGACTTTTTATCTATTCATTAGGCACTCATTATAAGATTACTACAATTCTGAAAGATAGATAATTTAAATATTTGATACCCATATTGCGACAAATCTCAAAATAAGTTGTGTTGCATTCTGATTTTTAAAATCAGTACCTGTTGATTAATTCCAAGGACCTGGTGCAGAAGATATTCATGGCATACAGATCCCAGTAACCAACCCGCTGATCGTCGATCTTTGGTCTTGTGCTGCCCCTGAGGGCTGTTATTACATGAAACAATCAAACACACCTGGATAGGAGAAGCGTATTAAAAGAATTTTGCTTGTTCTCCACCCTCCCCTTCAGCCTGAAATCTCAAAAGGATCAAAGCTGGACTGACCATCCGGTTTGCACCTCGGACTTTATCATTCTTCCGGGATCAATCCGTCACCACATAGGAGCCCGGACCGCCTCCTGTGATGGTGCCGCACTTCAGATTGTGCCCATTGGTGCGGATGAGGCCGTTGGTCAGGGTCAGCTGGTTGATGATCAGATCTCCGTCCATTACCGCGATCTTACCGGAACCGTTCATGATCAGGCACTGGATGGTGACTGTACCTCCGACTGGCCGTATCATCACAGACTTGTTGACCAGGATGCAAGGTTCGGTATAGGTTCCCGCAGGTATTTCGATCACATCTCCGTCGTTTGTCAGGGCTGCCGCAACTGCGTCCGTGATACTGCAGTAATACTTATTGTCATTGACATTGTAGATCGGCGCTTCAAATACGGTTATATTGAAGGTACAGGTACCTGTACATCCATTTCCGTCTGTGTAGCTGTAGGTAATGGGATGTACTCCTACTCCTGCAACCATCGGGTCAAATATATTGCCGGTGACTCCCGTTCCTGAGTAAGCGCCACCAGCGGGGGTCGCTCCGGACAGGCTTACCGTTCCTCCGGTCCTGCAAGCATTAAAACCTGCCGGACAAACCGGTGCAGGAAGCGCATGCACCTCCACCATTCGGATGACCTGGGTGGCTGCATTGCCTGCCGCATCGTCGACGTCAAAAGTAACGGTATAAATACCCGGGACGTTGGTATTTACATTGCTGTCATCCATATTAATTTGACTGGTCAGATTTCCATCACAGTTGTCGGTTGCTGTAGCACCGGCATCCGTGTAAGTATCACCTGCACAGATGTGAACGGTCGAATTTCCGATCAAACTGATCACGGGTACATCGTCGTCATTCACCGTCACTGTTACTGTACATGTAGTCGCGTTTGCAGGACTTGCATTGTCCGTCGCAGTCACCGTGATCGCAAACGTGCCGCCGTCCATCACTCCTGTCTGAGACGATCCCGAAACCGGCGACTGCGCCATTGTCACCATGCCTCCGCAATTGTCGGATTCATCCATGATGCCTGTCAATACATCCGGTACCGTCACCGCACAATTCGATCCGTTGTTCGTGTTGATCGTAAGATTCGCCGGACAGGTGAAGATTGGTGCATCATCATCATTCACCGTCAATGTCACCGTACAGGTCGAGGAGTTTGCCGGGCTTGCATTGTCTGTTGCAGTCACC
>CAYXKO010000005.1:19746-21234 GCA_964465435.1 uncultured Saprospiraceae bacterium
TAAGATTCGCCGGACAGGTGAAGATTGGTGCATCGTCGTCATTCACCGTCACTGTTACTGTACATGTAGTCGAGTTTGCAGGACTTGCATTGTCCGTCGCAGTCACTGTGATCGCAAACGTGCCGCCGTCCATCACCCCTGTCTGAGACGATCCCGAAACCGGCGACTGCGCCATTGTCACCATGCCTCCGCAATTGTCGGATTCATCCATGATGCCTGTCAATACATCCGGTACCGTCACCGCACAATTCGATCCGTTGTTCGTGTTTATCGTAAGATTCGCCGGACAAGTGAAAAACGGAGACTCATTGTCATTCAATTCCAAGGTCACAGAACACAATGTCACGCTGTTCCCATTTGCATCCGATACCGTAAGGTTAACTACCTGCGTCGAACCATCTGCTGTACCAAATATGCTGAAAACCGGAACGCTTTGCATGATCGTTACCGAGGTGCAGTTATCCATCTCATCTGTGATCACAGACTGGAAATCTGGAACCAATCCATGGCATTGCCCGGATACATTGTTTACGATATACGGAGACGTGGGACAAGTAAATGTTGGAGGGGTATTATCCTGGACGGTCACTGCCTTGCTACAGCTGCTGGTACAGCCATTCCCATCAGTCACGGTGAGTGTCAGGGTAAAGGAGGCTCCGTTTGTAGCTCCTGCTGTGACCGTTACATTCTGGGAGGACGCGCCTCCACTGATGCTGCCATTGCCGGAAATGCCCCAGCTCCAGCTATATCCGGATCCGGAGGGGCCGGAATAAACATGCCCCGCAGAGGAAGGACAAAGTGGGCCGTCAGGTCCCGATATGGAACAGGCGGGATTGGGATTCACCGTGATCGTCGCGCTGCCCTGCGTAAATCCGGAGCTGCGCGAACAGCTGTTGGCATCCGTGACAGACACCAGGGTATAATTTGTCGTACTCGTTACCGGATTGGTAAACACGCTGAAAGGCGTACCACTGACTACGCCGGTCGAGGTCCGGTTGGCAGTACCATCGTTGTAAACCACCGTGAAGGGTCCCGTGCCCGCTGAAGCCGTCCAGGTCAGCTGGCCTGTGCCACTGCCGCAAAACGGTCCATTGGCTGACAGGCTGCCCTGGGGTAAAGGATTCACCGTGATCGTCGCACTGCCCTGCGTAAATCCGGAGTTCCTCACGCAATTATCGGCAGTAGTGACGGACACCAGGGTATAGCTTGTGGTAGTGGTTACCGGGTTGGTAAACACGCTGAAAGGCGTACCACTTACCACGCCGGTCGCTGTCCGGTTGGCAGTGCCATCGTTGTACACCACCGTGAAAGGTCCCGTACCTGCTGAAGCTGTCCAGGTCAATTGACCTGTACCACTCCCGCAAAATGGCCCATTGGCTGTCAGGTTACCCTGGGGCTGTGTACAGCCAAAGATGATGATCGCATATCCACGGGCTCCGGCAGCTCCTGCTTGGTTGTTTGCACCACCACCACCCCCGCCTCCATTGG
>CAYXKO010000006.1:0-21162 GCA_964465435.1 uncultured Saprospiraceae bacterium
GGAAGCCATCGGCAGCCGGCTCCAGCACGGCAAAAGAGTCAACATCTGTATGTTGCTGACCAGCATCCGCTCTGCCGGGCGTAAAGGGCACCTTCATGGAATGACCCGCGTCTTGTGCTGCCTTTTCAATGGCGGCACATCCTGCAAGCACGATCAGGTCGGCCATGGAAATTTGCTTGCCTCCGGCAGCCTGACCGTTAAACTCCTTTTGGATCCCTTCGAGCTTGTCCAGGACCTTGGAAAGACGGGTGGGATTGTTTACTTCCCAATACTTCTGAGGCGCCAGGCCAATGCGAGCCCCATTGGCTCCGCCGCGTTTGTCGGATCCGCGGAAAGTGGAAGCCGAGGCCCACGCTGTGGATACCATTTCAGACACAGTAAGTCCGCTGGAAAGGAGCTTGGCTTTAAGCGCCTTTATGTCCTGTTCGTCGATCAGCTGGTGCGTGACTGCCGGAATCGGGTCCTGCCAGATCAAAACTTCCCCGGGCACCTCAGGTCCGAGATATCGTGCAATAGGGCCCATGTCGCGGTGCGTCAATTTGAACCAGGCACGGGCAAATGCATCGGCAAACTCATCCGGGTGCTCGTAAAATCTTCTTGAAATTTTCTCGTACGCCGGGTCAAATCTTAAAGCGAGGTCCGTGGTCAACATGATCGGTGTATGCCTTTTGGAAGGATCGTGGGCATCGGGCACCGTGCCTGCTCCCATTCCATGCTTGGGTATCCACTGATGTGCGCCGGCCGGACTCTTGGTCAGCTCCCATTCGTAGCCGAACAGGTTCCAGAAGAAATTATTGCTCCATTGGGTAGGGGTGGTGGTCCATGCTCCCTCCAGTCCGCTGGTGATGGTATCTGCTCCCATGCCACTGCCAAAAGAATTCTTCCAACCCAGGCTCTGCTCCTCAATGCTGGCTCCTGCAGGCTCCGGTCCGACGTACTTGCCGGGATCTGCTGCTCCGTGGGTCTTACCAAAGGTGTGTCCGCCTGCGATCAATGCGACGGTTTCTTCGTCGTTCATGGCCATCCGGCCAAAGGTTTCGCGAATATCGCGGGCTGCCGCGATCGGGTCCGGGTTGCCGTTTGGCCCTTCCGGGTTAACATAGATCAATCCCATCTGCACGGCGGCCAAAGGATTTTCGAGCTCCCGGTCACCTGAATAACGTTTGTCTTCCAGCCATTTTCCCTCAGAACCCCAGTAGATGTCCTGCTCGGGTTCCCAGACATCCTCCCTGCCGCCTCCAAAACCAAATGTCTTGAAGCCCATGGACTCAAGCGCACAGTTTCCGGCAAGGATCATCAGGTCAGCCCAGGATATTTTCTTTCCGTATTTCTTCTTGATGGGCCATAAAAGCAGTCTGGCCTTGTCCAGATTGGCATTGTCCGGCCAGCTGTTGAGGGGCGCAAAGCGCTGCGTGCCGGATCCCGCACCTCCCCTTCCGTCCGCAATGCGGTAAGTGCCCGCACTGTGCCAGGCCATGCGGATAAAAAACGGGCCGTAATGTCCGTAATCGGCCGGCCACCAATCCTGAGATTTTGTCATTAAAGCTACGATGTCCTTTTTAACAGCCGCCAGGTCAAGTTTCTTGAACTCTTCTGCGTAATTGAACTTCTGTCCCATCGGGTTGGAAAGTTCAGAGTGCTGACGCAAAATGTTTAACCGCAACATATTGGGCCACCAATCCTCATTTTTAGTACCGCGTCCGGCGGCTTTTTTAACTGCTCCCGAAAAGGGGCATTTACTTTCTCCGTTTACGTTGTAGCTGGTCTCACTGCCAGGTGTAGTTGGATTTTTGCTATTTTCCATATTGGCTTTTTAATTATTTTCAAAAGAACGATGCAAAATTAGATATAATTGAAATCTAATCATTTATTGATTCTATAAATAAAATCTATATGACAATAGGGCTTTGATTCCCTTGTCCATATAAATCCCGCCTGAATATTTTGTGTGAAAATTGAATAAGAGCCGGCGCACATTTACAGGCACGCCTACCCATAAAACAGCAAAATATGGGACTTGTTTGAAAGCGGGATCAGATCCTGCAGGCTTCCTCTGAACAAACAGGCAAAGGATATTAAAACAACTTGTCCCTTTGCTTGAGCAAACACCCCTTTTCTGAGATCCGGATTGTTCGGGAGAACAATATTTAATAAAAATACAGGCTCTCCTTATCTGATCAGGGTCACATCGCCGTATAAAAGTCGGGTTTCACCATCCACAAAACGAACCTGCGCGACATAGACAAATACTCCGGGATTGAGAAGCGTCCCGCGGAAGTATCCGTCCCAACCAAAGTTAGGATCATTGGGTGGCAGGTCGTGATCTTCATAGAGCAATTCGCCCCACCGGTCGTAGATCTGCAACTTGTCAATACTGATCAGCGTGGGCTTGCCATAAATGGTAAAACGGTCGTGGACCTGGTCTGCATTGGGAGAAAAAACATTGGGCGCCCATACGTCCTTAATGATGGCCACCCTGATGTTGAAGCTGGCTTCTGCTGTGCAGCCATTTTCGTCGGTCACCGTCAGGTATATGGTCTGGTCGGTCGTTGGACTTATCATTACAGAGGCACAACTGTCGCAAGACAAGTCACCGGCAGGGGACCATCGATACCTTGGCGAGGCAGCATTGGTCCAGGCGCTCAGTCTGATGCTGGAGCCAAATTCAACCGTAGTGTCGCTGATGCTTGCAGAGACAAGCGGATCGGGCAATTGGTCCACCAAAAACTCCGCTCCTGTCTTACATCCATTGGCATCGGTCGCTTCCACCCTGTATTTTCCGCTTTTCAAATTCCATAAGCTGTCTGCCTGAGCTCCATTGCTCCATAGCAGACTGTAGGATGGCACTCCGCCCGAGACCTGCACCGCAGCAGCGCCACCTGTAAGATCATCACATCCGGCAGGATAGGAATTGCCCTTTATTTGCAAGGGTGGAGGCTCGTTGAGCAATACCGAGTCTTCCGCAGGACAAAGATTTTTATCCAGAACCTGTACTTTGATCCAACCAGAACCCAGTCCTCCCAGGGAGTCTGCAGCCTGGCCTTTGGACCACAGGAATTGATATCCGGGAGTACCTCCCTGTACCTGCACGCGCACTGCGCCGTCCCTGGCTCCGTGGCAACTCACCGAAAAGCCGTTGTAGTCCGTCATCACCGACAGTTTTGAGCCAAGTGGCGGAGGTTCGCTCACCTGTATGGAATCGTACGCCGCACAACCCTGGTTGTCGCTCACCTTCACGTAGTACCAACCCGGGCCAAGACCCCTGATGTTCTGGCTGGTCTCCGTTCGTCCCTGCCACTCAAAATTCCAGGGTCCTGCACTTCCTGCTCCTTCGGCCCGCAAAGCAGCAGACAGGTCTCCGTGACACCGGATGCTGTCCGTCTGCAGAACATCAGCTCCTGGCCGGTAGATCTCCACAAACACGGTATCGTAAAAAGAGCAGTTCTGTGCTTTGGAAACAAAAAGCATCAGGGTGTCTTTGACCTCACTACCCTCCCGGAGGTTGAAAGGGTATCTGTATATGGCCTCATGTCTGTCCACTGCATCGAGACGATCCGGATGCAGCCACAAATAATTGTATCCTGAAACAGAATCAAAACCCACTTTCAAATCCTGATCATAACAGATCCTGTGTCTCTTGCTTTCTCCGGAGATCAGGGCGGGGTTCAATAAGAGTGTGTCGCCTGTGCACAAGCAGGGGTTATCCTCAGGACGTACGACGGCAATCAGCCTGCAGGAATGAACGCCGGGAACATTGTGCGTCCATTCATACCAGTTTTTGGAAAAACCATCCACACTGGCTCCTGAGATCCTGTCTGTAACGGATAGGATGTCGCTTGAATCGAGTTTTCCATTTCCATTCAGATCGTAGTAAAAGTCCACTCTGTAATCGACTTTGCCGGCAAAGGGCGATTTGTTCTCGATGAGGTATCGGGTCTTGAGTCTTTCAAAACCTCCAGGCAGAATCGAGGAGCTGAGTTCGGAATCTTCAATCGTGATCCTGGGACTCAGTTCCACATTGTCAAAACTCCATTCCTGCACCTGCAGCAGCTGTGAACAAACACCACCGCTTGATCCGGCACATCCGACGTTTTGCTCGGAATTGAGCAGAAGCTTAAAGTCTGTAGACTTGCAAAGCTCAATGCAGGTTCTTTCGAGCTCGAGTTCAAAAACCGCGCTATCCCCCCTTAAGATGGGCCCTGTCAGCGGAGCCTCCACCGACTCAAGTCCATCCAGATAATGAAATCTTGCAGCACTGCCGTCCACATGGCTGATTGCCCGGAATGAGCCAGGAATAAAACTCAGTTCCTTGGCATAAATGAAATACAGTTTTTGCTTAAGCCGGTTGATGCTGTCATTCTTTGAATACAGCACGCAGCGCGCCCTGAAGACCTCGCCGCAGGCGCTGTCTGCTGAAAAACTCAGATGGATGTCGTAAAGGTCCTGTTGATTTTGGTTGGTACGGCTGAACTTGAATGGATCAGAGCTGACAACTTGTGATCTCTGTTGTTGATTGCAAACATTTGAGGACAGAACATAAAAAGATACGGACTGGCCATCCTCCAGATCGCAATTGCCATCAAACTTAAAGTGAACCTTAAAATGGTTTTCATCTACCCTGTAAAATCCCGGTATCCCTGTTGGGAACAAAACGGGGTTAAGCTCCCAGAAATACGTTCCGGGCTGCGCAGATGGACTCGGGGCCGGCAGAAGCCAAAAGCTGTCCTTGGGGTATTCCAGCATGGCCTCCCGCAAAACAAGACCCGGTGGGGCTGTAAAATAAAAGCGGTTGTTAAAGCTGTGCCCGAGACCGGAGTTATACACCTGGACGCGGTACAGAAAACTATCGCAAGGCTGGCTCAGGCTGTCGTCCGGCTGCGTCAGCAGTTCGAGTCGGACAGAGGATTCTTCCGGTTCGTAATACAGTACCTGTCTTTGGGCGTAATCGCGGCACTTTCCGGTCAGGGACTCGTAGTCTGCGGGATAGGATGAACAGGAGTTG
Source organism: uncultured Saprospiraceae bacterium (assembly GCA_964465435.1). Lineage (GTDB taxonomy): Bacteria > Bacteroidota > Bacteroidia > Chitinophagales > Saprospiraceae > Vicinibacter. Next base: position 5,003 of record CAYXKO010000006.1, read on the forward strand.
CCGGACATCACAACCAGGGAATCCTTGCCGCAGGAGTTAAACCGGGTAAAGAGCTCCAGTCGCCTGTCGCCGTAAAGACTGTCCAGTTCGTATACCCATTTCCCGGGACCCAGGATTCTGGGCTGATGCAATAAACGATTGCCCAGGGAATCGTATTCAACGAGACTGTCTATCAGGATCTGTCCCGAAGAATTCGCAAAAAACATCCACAGGTTTCGGTAGGTAAAAAATCTCTGTGGCGTCGATGTTTTATTTTTGGAACTGAGGTCAAAGGCCCAGCTGACAATGGTATCCCGAAGGATCTGCTTTTGCAGTTGTGAAAAACCGGCGTCCACGCCCACAGTATTGACCGCTATTTTTACTGAGGAGTAGAGATCCTTGTGCATGCTAGCATCCTGCAAATGCCTCAGGTATTTGAATTTTTTAAACACGCGAACCGTATCGCTGTGCGTCACATAACATTCCGGCCTTAAGTAAAAGAAAAATGAATGCTGGACCAGTTCAAAATCTTCCTTATCGTTAAATCCGCCGAATTCGAGGATGGTATAGCCGGCACTATCACGAACATTGGGCGGAATATAAGTCGTATCGTATTGCAATCCTCCGGTAGGACCGGCTCGGGTTATGCGCACGTAGTTGGGAGCGTTGCCCTGATATTGAAAAAATGGTGGGATGACCAGCTTCAGTTCATCGATCAGATAGGTGTTGCGGTATTCATTTTTAAAAGGATCCGGATCCTCCGCATAAATGCCGTAGGCATCCAGGGAGGTCTCAATTCGGAAATCGCCGCATACGGACAGGTATGGGGATATTCTCGTCAGATCGGGGGCGCTATGGTATTCCTGGCGAAGCGTTGTGTTTCCGGCAGATGGTTTTCCCGAGAATATATTCAGGATACCGGACTTTCTTTCTCTCATGTTGCATCCGTCCTGGTTGTAGGTCAGTTCGGCCGTAAGGGTGGTTTTGGCCCATTGAGAGATCTCGGAAGGAGGTATGGCTGCCCGGATGACAAAAACCATGGAGTCCCGGGTACTCAGGCTGCCGTTCAGACAAGTGCCAAACAATGCACTCAGATCGAGCTCCCTGAGAAAGTTGCGGTAAAAATTATTGGTATTGAGGCTGTAATATTCCGGGCCCAGCGGATTGCGACAAACGGACCAGCGGTTGGTCTCTCCGTCAAAATATTTCAGCGTGTCAGAAAGCCATTGGATGTCGCGGACCGTGTCCACCTGATTGGCAGAGTTGTAGTAGAGCCGCGGCGAGTATGCTAGCCTAAAGAAAATATTGGAGAAGGAGGCATTGCACAATATGTTGACAGGGATGTAAATCAAAAAGGTGTCGTAGGTAAAAAAGTAATTTTGGTTGATGGAATCGATGTCCGGATTAACTTTTATCTGTTTCGTTGAGTCTTTATATCCCGTCGTGAGGCGTTTGAATTTCATATCCTCGATCACGAGTTTCCCGGGAGAATTCTGGCCGCCGCCATTGGGATTGCACACGGCTGCAAAGGCCGGAGAGCTTCCGCAATAGAGGGGAATTCTTTGAAAACATCTGTCGCCGCAGAAATAATCCACCTCTATCCGGAGACTGTACCGGGGTCCTCCACTTCCGACGCAATAGGTGCAGGCAGTATTCACGCCTCCCGAGCCGGAGTTGGGATCGCATTTGAATCTGAGTGGCAGGGTGACGATGAAATTGCTGGTATCGGTGTCAAAGTAAATTACATTGCTGTTCCTTCGGTATGCGACCGGGCTTCCGTTAACCAGAATGACCGCCCCGGGCAACAAATCGGCCACAGGCGGTAAAATGATTCTGACCGCTGAGCTGTCCTTGTCGCAATGTCCCAGGATGTTTCTTTCATTTTTGTAAACCTGAAACGTGACCGTGTCGGTCTCCTGGTCCACATATACGCCTTTTATTCCTCCGGTGTAAATGGAAGGACGGCCCCACTGATAGCTGTGGTTTGAATAGTAACCGTCTGTGGTTCCTGCCACAGCACAATAGTTGTTAAACTCCCCTTTGATCCTTAAGATGCGCCAGTCGAATACCACCTGATCACAACCCATGCGCAGGCAATTTGGGTCCATCTCGTATTTTATGGACAGCTTCAGGGTATCGGTCGGTCCGAGGTCGTCGAAAAATCCGTCCCGATCCAGATCTCTCAGGCCTCCGGGACCATCGGGATCTGTGGTAAGTCTGCGGAAATCGAGTCCGTATCCGCTGAATCCGCCCGTGCTGATGGGCACGATCCTGCCGTTTAGCCTGACCTCCGTGATGCGCAGACAATTGTCCCGGAGGGGCTCCGTATACTGGTTGCCCTGGATGACGGCCCAGCCCAGGTTCAGGTATAAATTGTAAAGGCTGTTTCCGAGATTAAAATTTCCGTTGTTGCTGGTATTGAAAAAACGCAGGTTGACTTCTCCGTCGCGGCAGGGCGTGGCGGTGATTTGGGTATCCTGCAACACGCCAAGCTTGGGCGTGCCTACGATTGCCTGAAGCTTGACGTTGTCGTCTACCGTAAATTCGCATACGTTCCTGGCACAGGGCAGTCGCAGCCTGTGGGAAATCCGAAAGTCTGTTTCGCAGGCATTGAGGCTCACCTCCTGCACGATATCGATGATTTCTCCCCGTTCAAAAAAGTCGTTGCCATTGCCGATGAGTGAGAAATCTCCTGAGTTAAAGGTCAGCGTGTCTCCATTGGCGCTAAGGGTTCCGTAATTGGTATTCAGGATGGTCATCTTGTCATTTCCTGAAACAAAGAGAGAGAAACTGTCCAGAGCAACCTGGCCAATGTTAACGATGCTGTATCTCTTCCTGAACGCCGAAGAGGCTTCGTCATAAACCAGACCCAGGTTGATGATGGAGATTTTTGGGCTGAAAATTTGCGCCTGGCGAATACCGGAACTTAGCTCCAGGCCATTCCACATCAACTTCATTTCAAAGCTATCAGAATGACTTTGGGAGGCACATCCGTGTTCCATCCAGAAGCTGAAGGACATGGATTCGCAGATGTCTAAAAAATCCAGGCCAAATACCGGTCCTCCGGGATCTGATAAGTTTTGTGGCCGGATGGTTCCTGCAGACAAACTCCCCGGCCTGTAAGTCAGGTGAGATCCTTTTTTAAATTGTAGTGTGGCGCCTGTCACGGGTTTATTGCCCTCATTGATGACCCTTACCTCCACCGGCAATCCCTGACAGGGATCCACTCCCTGTGGCGTGCGCAATTCTACAAAGATCTGGGCCTGAACCGAAAATTGAATGAACAGGCACAGAATTGAAAACAGGATTCTGTTTAACATGGCGGGATAAAGATACTAATTACAATATGGAGATTGGGGTGTTAAAAAATATTCCTTATTGGATTTACACCGCATATTCCTGAGATCACGGAAATTCGGCAATAATTCAAAACTTCACATTCAGAGCTCATTCAAATTAAAATTCCAAAGCATCAGGCAGTAAAACAATCCAAAAAAATTAATACCAATGAATGTCTCAAAATTGGACTCGCCCAAATTGGCAAAAAGGAAACCGGCCATAAAAACGGAAAATCCAAAACTTTTAAATCCTTTAAGCCTGAAAAAGGGAATTGCTATGGCTAAAAGAATCCAGGCCGTGCCGATGATCCCGAATTTGATCAGGTAGCCCAGGTACTGGTTGTGCGGTGAACCCAGGCGGGATGGTTCCAGTCTGCTCTTTTCCCGCTCAGCAATGCGCAGATAGGCAGATTGCTGATTGCCCGTACCCGCACCCAGCCAGGGAGATTCCCTGACCACGTGGAAGCCCAGCCGCAGGAGTTCCACCCTTTGTGCAAAGGACTTGTCGTTGGCCGTATGGTTGTAGTAGTACTGATCCATCTCCCAGATGGTCTCGTAGATCCGCGGGTATATCCTGCTTTTATATTCCAAATAGACCGGGTTCGGAATCCCGTGCTCTACATGGGCAATATGCTGATCGGTCATGGCCGCCAGGCCCTCCTTGTCTTTTCTGAGACCGAGGCTGGTCATATAGCGCAACAAGACCCAGCTCAGACTGTCCCTTCCATTCCAGACGGTGTCGTATGGCATCCGGCTGCGCTGATTCCAGGCCTCCCTTAGTTCGTTGTGGCTTACAAAAAGCTGCACATAATTGCCGTTTTCCTTGGATTTGTCCTCAAAATGGTGACTGTAGGGATTGCCGGAAGCGGTATACAGCGGTATGGTGGCCGGATCGTATTCTGTGACGCGGTAAAATTTTTGAACACAGTATGCAACATAGCTGGCTGGCAGGAGGACAGACAATGCACAAAAAAGAAAAAGGGCGAACCTGAGTCGCCTTTGCCGGATATTACGAATGATAATTATCATGGCAACCATCGAAGCTCCGGCAAAAAAGACATAACCCGTAAAGGCTTTTTGCAGGATCAAAACCAAAAGGAACAGCATGGCAACCAGAAGGGCCAAAAGCTTTTTCGCAAGAGACCACTGACTCGCAAAACCAAAAAAGACAAGGTATACGATCAGCCAAAAGGACCAGGATAGCATATAGGCCAATGGAATATGATCGATCAGGGATGCCTGACGGAAGTTGAAGGTCCCTGTCTGCCTCGCCCATACAAGATGGTACAACGTGATCAGGGCCGATAGGAAAACGGATGCCAAAAAGGAGAAAAGAATAAAGCGGGTTTCCTTTTTCGTCAAAACCGGAGATGTGGCCAGGATCAATGGAAACGCAAGCCAGTACAGGGATCTGATCACTTCGCGCGTGGCCCGGGAGACATCCTCCGTCGCCCAAAATCCCGCAGCGTAGACCAAAGAAATGGATGCCAACAGCCATGGCCACCGAATGGCATTCAACTGAGTCCATTTCTCCCGGAATGATCCCGACATCAACCAGGATATGGCCAAAACGAGAATGCCAAATGATATTCCGGCATCAAACAAGGGTAGCGATACCACATAAAAAAACAAGCCAAATAGATAAACCCTGGGCGCCTGCAGCTTCCACCAGTTCACATTCTGATCTGCCGATATTCCGGTCATGACTCCTTGTCCATGGTTGCAAAGATATTTCTTGTGTCAAGTCCAAAGACAGCATATTTGGCCTGATCGACAGTATGACGGCAAAGACTTTCTGAAATAAATCCGCGATCCGGTAAATCGCACAGGCCACATACATGCGGGTAAAATCTCCAAAAGCCTTGGAATAGGGAGATTGGTGTCAATGTGGCAGTTGATTTTTGTCAATTTAGGACACTTTGTCATGGTTTTGGGAACCAAGCTGTGCCAAAAAGTGTTTTTTCGGCACTTGGTACACCGTTTGATTTGGATGATCATATCAATTATCAAAATCAAAAAAGTAAAAAATATGTGGAATCAATCAACACTGTTTAAAAATCCTTACACTTGTTACCGCCCGGTCCAGAGATTCGACAGAAACTCTTACAGGCAGGAAACGGTATCCATTTTACCGGTCAATATCTCTGAGAGTCCGGACGCCTATCACTTTGATTTTTACGCGCCTGGTTTTACCCGCGAGGAAATCACCATACGGGAAGAGAAAGGAATTCTCCATGTAAACACCAAGCCAACAGAAAATAAAGTTCAGGAGGGCGTCTTAAGGACTGAATTCCTGAAAAAGGAAATGGTTAGAAGTGTAAAACTGCCAAGGGACGCCCGAAGGGACGAAGTGATGGCCAGACTGGAAGACGGTGTTCTCCGAATCACTGTCAGAAAGGACGAGGATCTCAACAAGACTGTCAATATTCTATAACTCATTAAATCTCCAAATTATGAAACGCAACACATTTTTTCCAATGGCACCCTTTACCACCCAGATCGGCAGCATGGTCGAAGACCTGCTCAACAAAGGCCTGAGCGACGTCTTTGGTGGTCAGATCTTCCAAAGCAATGTTCCGGCTGTCAATGTCACAGAAAATGAAAAATCCTATATCATCGATGTGGCCGCTCCGGGTCTCAAAAAAGAAGATTTCAAGGTATCCATTGAAAAAGGTTACCTGACCATTTCTGCCAGCAAGGAGGAAAAGACCGAAGAGACCAAGGAAAACTACTCCCGTAAGGAGTTTAACTACAGTTCTTTCTCTCGTTCATTCAAGCTTCCTGATACGGCAGATACATCCAACATATCTGGCGCCTACAAAGATGGCGTTCTTCAGATCACCATCGACAAAAAAGCGGTGGCAAAAGAGGAAAAGACCATCAACATTCTTTGATCCGGGGTTTGTTGACATAAAATCCAGATAGAAGTTTTCTTCAGATAGGGGTTTATTTTGAGGAGAAGGCCGTTCCGCAAAGGAGCGGCTTTCTTTTTTATTTCTGGATACACAAGCTTGCAATCTGTTTGGGGTTTCGTCCAAAAGAAGAAGGTCGGCATTTTGCCCCCGGAGATAAAAAATCCCGAATATCCAATGCAATGCATTCCCAGAGAGCCGGAGTATATTATTTGCAGGCGTTTGTTCTTGTGCACTTACTGATAAATATAATTGAAAGTTTAAACTAAGTTCTTATAAGCATTCAAATGTTTATCCTGTACATTGTGAAATCCAATCCACAAAGTACAGGATAATTCAAATTAAAAATGAATGTTCTAAGAATATTATATAAACCCGTCAGTGCTTTACAATCTTACCGGATTTGACAATACTATTGCCTTCACTTAATATTCTGTAAAAATAAATACCGCTCTTCAGGCCTCCTGTTTTCACCATATTATCCCCCTTATTTAAGTCAATATGCATTACTTCTGAACCAAGCGCATCTAGTAAATAGAATTGTACACCGGTTTTTTCTGAGACGTTTTCTATATATAGCAGGTCATTGACCGGATTAGGAAAAATATTGATTTTATAATCTGTCAACCCTTCTGTTGCGTTTATGGTCGACACTGTCACGTGTCCGGTTATGGTGTCCGCCTGAACCAAGCCCGTACGGGTATATGCCTGCAACGGAACCGGACTATTGACAAACTGGATTGGGGTGCTTCTGCCAATCTGACCCACAACTTTAAATATAAACCTTGCAATGACTGAACCATCCGGCACAGATTTTCCGTTTCCATTATCAAACCAGGTTGACACTAATTTCCCTGGGCTTGTTGTGGACTCGAAGTTTCCTGCGCTCAAACCCAAGAAATTGTTTGTCGGTGGCTCAAACCTTAGAAAACGAATAACCGTAGTATCCCATTGTAAAGTATAATCTAAAGAAGTGATGTTATCAAATCCCCTTGCCATTAGCTTTACCTCCACCTCAGAATTTTGAGTGGCATTGTGTTTTGACAAGCTTAATTGAAGGGGGGTGCCTCCTCTGCTGGTCAAAATTGGGTCCTTCAACGTCGCGGAATTATCGACATCTCCTACCTTCATGGCTATAAAATCCAGACCTACCTGGGCTTGACTGACACCATTTAGTGCAATGCTGGTTTGTAGGGGCTCTTTAAAAGGATTGGAAATGTCTGAGAAAATCTGGCTTTTCCTTACAAAACGCCAGGAAGAAACCGGAGGAATAATCGAATCACCTAATATCAAACGTTGTGTCAAATAAAGATCTCTTCCGTTGATTGCATTATTTCCGTCATAATCCGCTGCGATGATCCTGTATGGACCCGTTAACTTTTCACCTAATATGTGTCTTTGAATTAAATAAAGATCTCTTCCATTTATACCATTTCGAAGATGTTTGTTTTTTTCTGGTGTAATGGTAAAATTTCCTCCTTTAGGCAGACTCGTAAAGCAATAACTTCCAGTAGCCTGATTGCTATTACTTTCTGTTTTGGATCCCGATACATTCAAGATGACATCTGAGACCGGTGAGTTATCCGTTTTGCTAATGTTGCCACACAATTGAATGAAGTTTTCATTAATTATTACGGAGCCTTTTCCAATATCCAGAGAAACGGTTTGAAGACTACCATTCCTGTTTGCGAGAGCGTAGGGTACGGTTGGAACATCCGTTACTGAAATATCTGTTTTGCCGGATACTGCCCTTGCTTTCAAAAGAACATTAAATAAAACCTGGCCGTCTGGCACTGTCACCGTGGGTTGATTTTGAGAAAACCAACTGATTCCAATATTTGAGGGAGATGCCAAATTGTAAGCCGGATTTATTGCCTTCCCTTCGATTCCAACGATATTTAAGATATTGGCGTCATCCAATTTAAGCGAGAATTCCATGGCCGCCATGCTGGTAAAATTGGAAGCAGTTATGGGATAGCTTAGGTCCTGACCTGACTCCACTGAGAGGTTGGTGGGCAGCACTATCCTGGGCCTTGGAATGCTGCCTCCCCCTGTAGTGCAATTCACTCTTAAGGTGTAGCTGCCCACGCGATCGTAATAAGATTCTACCACCACATAATACAGCCCGGGATTCAGAGGAATATTGATCAATTCATTGGTTGTTCCGGCATTGAAACTGGATGCAACACATTTGTCCGGGTTGCATTCCGATAAAAGGTAAATATCGAAATCACTCCCCTGAGACATGCCGGTCAAGTCGATTCGTACGGTCTGGGGTGCATCAATATTGAAGCTATATACTTTCTCCTTACCTCGACCTGCAAATCCATTGAGTGTTCCTTTTGTGTTTGTTAAACCGCAATAGGTGCTTACGTTATTGACACCATTTGAATTGGATTCGGTGACCGGTGTGTTGCAGGTCAGGCTCCTTGCGCTTACACAGCTTAGATTACCACAAGTAACCGTGAGCTCAAACGGTCCATTCTCCGCTGACCTGTATCCATCTACTACAATATAATATCTGCCGTCCGCAAGATTATCAAATCGTATCAATTCGGCATTTCCGCCGGAGGGCCTTCTTGGCTCTGTACTCTTTCCGATACAATTCAATCCTGTGGCATCGCAGCGATCAAACAGAAAAATGTCCAAATCGGTATTTGCCACCAAACTGATTTGCAACGAACCGCTCCCTGAATTTTTATCCAATACGTACACCTGGTCACCCCCATCAAACAATGAATTTGAGCTTAAACAACTATAGTCCGCTCTGCCAAATTCCGATGTTTTGCCTATAGTGGTGCCACTGAGAGTTTGACTGCATTGAATGGGAAGGGCATTCTCGCACTTGCCGGAAGAGGAACATTCACTCTGAAGTGCCCACATCAAAAGATCGGGTGATGACCAAACATTTTGGCTACCATGTGCTATAAGATTTCCTGAATAGTCCCTGGTTACGTCCCAAAATATAAACTCATCAATAAAGACAACATGAGGGTAATTTAACGTCCAAATAGGTGTTTTTAAATCCCAATCCAATTTTTGAATTCCAGGATATTTGACAAAGCCCTGGTAACTAATCCCTGATAAAGCCAATTTGTTGTCACAGGTAAGTCCCAATCCAAAAGGTGAAAAAGAGGATATTGAAAGTCCTCGGTCTGTATTTTGGACATCCAATAAACTTCCGGATGAATTTAACTTCATCAGCCAACTTCCACTGTTCACATTGGCTGGACCATAGGGCAAAGGTCCATTTGTACAGGTACCCCCCAAAATCACTATTTCTCCATTGGGATGGATGACCATATCCCTCCAATAATCTTGTGAATTGCCTCCATAACTCCTGTCCCAAATTGTAGATAAATTAGGACTAATCTTCATCAGCCTTACATCCGAATCATAACAATTGCATTGGTCTACCACATTCTCATTGGTTTTATATCCGAGTATAATATAATTATTATCCGCTGTCTTCTGTAAGGGATATTCCACAACTGGATTAAAACCTTTGCCAGAGGCACTTCCTATCCTTGGGGTTTCATCATTATCAAACAACAACACACAACCTGCCGATAAACGAAAATCTTCCAATGTCCTTCTTACAATCTCTGTACCCTCATGGCTTAACCTAACGAGAACTGCGTTCTTATAGTTGGTTGAACTTTCTGCTAGCACAATAAACCCTTCCTGAGTAGAGATTATCGAAATCGGCGCCCCTCCATAGGCATATGGCTTGATATCACCAATCCTCCTTGACCAAACCAGGTCTCCGGTAAACTTATTTACTTTTATTATGTGAAACTCATCCGTAGGTGAACTTCCTCTTTTCATAAAGCCAACTGCTACGAACCCGTCACTTACCTCAACGCCCTGTGTTAGATAACTATCATAATCCGTAAGCTGGCTAGTTGCACCAAGAATAATTTTTGACCACAGAATCTTTCCTTGATGGTCCAACTTAATGATATATGCTTGATCGCTGCCATACGAGCAAGAAGTACAAAACTTAAAATCATCCTTTGTTGAATTCGTACTACCAATCACAAAGTATCCACCATCTTGAGCAGGAATTACATCATTTACAATGTCCGTTTCTTCTCCAAAGATGTTTCTGTACCACTTTTCGTTAGGAGGATTCCCGGTTTGTGCCGTGGCCAAATTAAAAACACATACCAATAAGATAGTAAAATTAATTTTAATTGATTTCATAAATTGTCTTTTAAAACAGTTTAATTGGCCGCATTAGCGCAAAGAGTATCCATGGCAATGATGAGTAGTTCAATATACTTACCAATTTTGGGCAAAGACTTTAGAATGATTAAGACCGGTCTAACTTTTTGGTAAATGGGACAGATATCCTTCCAGTCCTCTATCGCCCTCGCTTCAATAAAAAGTGAATCGAATAAAGCTTCCTGCTCTTCCGGTGAATCCAAAGAGATCAATTTCAAATTTTCCTGATTCATTGTGTAATATTTTAATGGTTAAACAATACCACAAAACTATCTTGACCAGGAAGGCTTCAGTTTGTAACTTAAGTTATACCGGGGCGTAAATTGAGTCAGGCAAAACCAAAATGCAGGCAGGATGTGCGGCTTCCTATTATTCTTTTCTCAATTTGTTGATCGCTTCTGTGCGGTTTGAAACCTGCAGCTTGTCGTAAATCCTATGAATGTGCTGCTTCACAGTGCCGGTCGTGATGCCCATGATTCCTGCAATTTCCTTATAATACAAACCTTTGGATAGATGTCTGAGCAGTTCATTTTCGCGGGTGGTCAATTCAGGCAAATCGGAGTTTTCCCTGTTTGTCTTCTGGCTGATGAGTTCCAGTAGCCGGCGTGCTATGGATGGGCTCATGGGTGATCCACCTGCATGTAGCTCCCTGAGCGCCTGAAGTATTGCCTCCGGTGTGGATGCCTTTAAAATATAGGCTTTCGCGCCTGCCTGGATAGACTGGAATATTTTGTCGTCATCCTCGTATACAGTAAACATGCAAAACTGGGTCGCGGGACAATACTCCACCAGGTGCCTGATCGCATCAATACCGGATTTGCGTGGCAATCCGATGTCCACAATTAATATGTCCACAGGGTTGGCGGGAAGAAAATTCATGGCATCCTCTGCCGTATGATAAATCTGACGACACTCTATATCCTCGGTAGATCTAATGATATGCAAGAGCCTTTCTGCAATTTCAGTCTTGTCCTCTAAAATGGCGACTTTCATATTTTTTTCCTTGATTTGATGAATTTAATTTATTCAGGAGGTATCTCCTGCAAAAGCAGGTATCTATGTTTCGTCCGGTAAATGTTCGGGTTGGCTTTCCAAACGGTCCATAGTCAGTGTCAGGTTTATCCTCGTTCCTTTTTCTGATGATAATAATTCTATTTTCCCTTTTGCCTGCTCTATTCTCTTTTTCATATTTCTAAGACCATTACCCTTCTCCTCTTCTTTTTCTATATCAAAGCCTCTTCCGTCATCCTCCAAAACAAGACTTACCTCAGTCTGATCCAAGATAACTTGAATTATCACATTCCGTGCGTCTGCGTGCTTTACAACGTTGTGCAGTATCTCTTTAACAACTAAAAACACATTTCTTCTTCGTCCTCCGCTTATTTCCACTTCATCCGGTATTTCTGGAGAATTCCAACGCAATTTAATCTCAAACTGGTCGAGGTATTCATAGGCATATCTTCGGATATATGCCAGCATATTGGCCAGTGTGTCATATCGAGAATTCATGGCCCAGATCAATTCGCTCATATTGTCCACCAATAAGGTGCTGTACTCCGCTATTTTCTTAATTTGTTCCCTTTCCCGTTCAGATATCTTTGACTCCATGGCTTTTTCTGCAAGATACCGGATCGTGGTCAAACCGGAACCCAGGTCGTCGTGCATATCAGAGGCGATCCTGGACCTTTCTTTTTCTATCCATTCCTTCTTTTCAATTTTCAGTCTCTGCTCCTTGAGCAAAATGTCCTTTTTCTCCAGTTCCCTTTTATGAAAAAAGTCTATTGTTCTCATAATTGCCAGCAGGGAAATGAAAAAACCCAAAACAACAAACCAGGGCTCCTTCCAAAAAGGTGTTTTTATAAGAATCCATATGCTCTTCACATTTTTTCCCTCTAAAAATTCTACCATTGATCCTGCAACCTTCAACCGGTAAAATCCGGGAGGCATTGAATTATAGCTAATGAACTGAGTAAAATGATCCGTTTCTATAGGACTTTCATCATACTTTGACATTTGATATACGATCCCTGCTGAAGGGTCCCCGGAATAATCAATCAATGAAAAGTCGAAAGTGAGTGTGTTTTGGTCATAATCAAGGGTGAGCGTATCCAGCCACTTCAGGGTGTCCTGAAAATGAGCCCAGTTATGATTTATGGCAAACCTCGAAATCCTAACTCCACTGTTATTGTTCTGAATCTCGGTTTCATTGGGGTCAAAGCTTACAATCCCGGTTGAAGAGACGAAATAGCCTGTGCCGTTTTCTAAAAGGCCACAGCCCCCTTTCAGATAATTTCCCTTTAATGCCCCATGTTGTGCTGAAAAAAAATCTATGCGATCCTTCTCCGGGTCAAAACAATATATATGGTCCTTTACGGAAGACCAGATCCGCCCCCTTTTATCCTGAAACGAACAGAAGCAATTCATATCCAGTTGAGGATGCGCATTCAACCGCCTCTTAGGTATTGAATCATCCCTATCTAGAGATATGAGTCCCTGAGAACTTGCCATCCAGTACTTATCACTTCCCCGGTCCTTAAAAAATGAATGTATTTCTCCGTTAAAATCAAAGCTTTGGATTGGAGCATGATCGGAATTCTTTGGGTACAAACAAACTTGTTGCTGGTTTACAGCTGCCAGATAATATTGCTCATCCATTGATTCAAAGAAAATGAATGGCAGTTTTTCCGGGTTTGAAACTTTCTCATTTGCCCACTCTGTGCCCGCCCATTTATAAATCTCTCCCAATCCATTTGTCAGGTAATAAATTCCTTCCCTGCCTAAATAAAATTTCAACAGGAGGTTTGCTTTTCCTCCATTACCTGTATAACTATCCAAAAGCCTCTTATAGGGGTTAACATTGGGCAATTCAAAATCCGTTGTGAGCACCTTTGCAGATTTCCCGAAAATGTTTGCAGAAATAATCTGTTTGTCCCCTTTCTGTAACGAAGACTTTTGATACCATAAATTGCCTTTGATCGAAAAAAATGTCCATTTGTTCATTTCGTCCAGAACTCCCATTTCTTCCTGACTTGCAAAACCGGCTTCCAGGGGATTTCTGAAAAGATGTTGTGTTTTGAAGATGATATTGTCGGGCTTAATGACATAAAGACCCTTATTGTAAGAGCTCAGGAACACAAAGCCTGCCTTGTTTCTGTACATTCTTTGTATTACCGGAAGGTCTTCGTTGAGCTGATAATTATGGAGTGCTGCCCTGGATGGTGTCTTGCTATTCAAAGTCAAAACATATAAACCCGATTGTGCTGATAACAAAACCTGGTCGTTATCCAATTTTACTCCGCTCAAAAATGGTTGATTTGCCTCGCGTTCCTCCAGCCTGTCTATCGTTCCATCAAAAATAGATCCAAGATAAAGTCCCTTGTCCGTGATAAAAAGTATATGACCTGGATCCAACACCACCAGATCATAGGGCAAGGTTTCCCCGGGCCAGTTCTTCCAGCTTTTTACCATCCATTTGCCTGTCTCATCCTTTGATAGTATTTGGGGACGATAGGTATAATAGTAACTTAGAAAATACTGGTTGCCATTATCGGCAGTTACAGAGCTTATCCTTCTTCCCTCAAAATCATGGACCACCTTTATAAATGCACTGTCTTTTGGGTCTAGCGTGTAAACCGATCTTCCCTGTTTACACCACAACTTTCCTGCAACGCTGTCTCTGTAGAAAATATGATAATCCGCCAATGCATAGGAGCCATCGTCCTTTTTGATTTGAAGTTTTGAAATATTTCCGGTCTTTACATTTACAGACATAATGGCATCGTAGGTGTTGAACCAAATACTTTTTGATGCCTTATCGAAATGTGCGGCAGATTGGACATTTCTGCTTCCCGGTGTAAATTCCTTTTTGTGGACCAGATTCTTACCATCATAGGTATATAATCCGTCCACAGTGCCCAACCATAAAAGACCTTCCGGATCTTCTGAAAAAAAATCGCAAACCAGATCCCAGTTTAATGCTGTACTCTGTGCCCCGATATTTGTAGAAGGGCTAAACAGAAAAAAGATGACCAGTCCTCTCAGGAAAAATGTCATTATTGCATCGAAACGTAAATAACATGAATGTGAGGATTGATCAAAGGACCCTGACCGTCATGGCCATAAATGGCATATGAGTCTATCTGACCAGCACCATCGTTTATGATACACTTGTGAAGTACAATATATTCAAGTCCGACAACCTGAAAGGCCAATTGAAAAAGATGTTGGAGGTTAAATTTTTTTAACTCGGTAAACGGGGGTCCTGGAAGACACAAATCTGGACAAGGGAGTTCTCCAATTTTCTCCCCTATTAAGATGTCATTCTGAAAGGCCTGAAATGTAAAATGCATTCTAGTACCTATTGATGCTTCTCCTTTCATGAAATATTGAGAATTTTGATTGTTAAGCATCCAATTACAAAGTGGAACCCGGTAAAAACCGGTATAGCATGGATTAATAACACTACCTTCTTTAATGAAGGTGTCTGTTGCGGGATTAAATGGTCTTGAATAGCTCATTTTAATAGATTTATGATCAATGATTGAATTTAGATTATTTATTAAAGATATATTTGATCGCTGGATTTGAATGCACCATTTGAACGGGCCAATATTCCAATAAAGAAGTCCTGGTTGTTTTTCTTCATCTTAATTTAAGGTTCTGCTGGTTCTCTATCTATTTGTTTCAATAGGCAAATGTCTTGTTCTTCTGGCTATTCTGGCTATAACTTTGGTTATCATTTTCGAACCACCCTGTTGAAATGATTCTTTGATCCCAAATTCCCAGAACATGCATTATTTCATCACACACTCAATGCCAAGGCGATGGCCTCGTCGGTACCGAGCATCCTTCCCTTCTCCATTTCCCGTTCTTTTGTCTCGGTGTCCAGGCTAACGGTCAGCATTTGTCTGGTCGTCTCGTAAAAGGTCTGGGAGGCTTGCCACATGCGATAACCGGTATTTTGCAGGATCTGCTCGCAGGCGCCCATGATCCTGGCAGCCTTTTGCGGGTCGCCTGCCTGAATTGCCAAAGCAGCATACCCAAACAAGGCCACAACGACCACCGAGATGTCTCCCATCATTCTGCCCAGATTCAGCCCCTGTACAAAATTGTGTTTTGCCTCCTCCCATTTTGCTTCCTTCATTTGGCAGTAAGCCAGGCCGATGTAGGTCCATCCCTTATAGGACCCGATCATGCCGGGAGTAAATAGATTTAATGCCTCCTGATAAGCTCTTTTAGCCTGTTCCAGTCTTTCTTGCGGGATCAGGATGTTGCCCAATTGTGTCTTGACTATGGCCAGGACGCTGTAATCGGAAATGCTCAGACAGGATCGCTCTGCGATCTGGATCATCTCATTGGCCTTGGCATAATCGCCCATAATGCTGTACACTTCGGCCAGAAATGTGGAAGCCATAATGGTGGTGCTGATATCCGGCACGGTCATGCTCAGTTCAAATCCCCTTTGCAAATACTTCGCTGCGTCCGGATTTCCGGCACTAAGTCCCGTAATGCCGGAAAAAGCCAGTACCCTGGCCAGGCCGTGTTTGTCCTGTGTTTGTTCATACAGAAGAATGCTTTGCTCCAGATCTGCCATGGCCTGGTTGAACTGTCCGGTGAGAAACCTTACCACCCCTGCAGTAAACAGGCTTTTGGCTCCTATGAATAGAAAGAGCCGTTCGGCAGGTAAGGTCTATGAATTAAACCA